>CAXDKI010000091.1:0-3911 GCA_963990215.1 uncultured Flavobacteriales bacterium
ATAATACACTAATGATGAGCAAGGTGTAACGCATTTTATTTTCTTGCCAAGAAAGGGTTTTAAACTTCAGTGATAAGAGTGGAATTTCGGCTACCATAAGGTAGCTCATTACTACACACAAGATTGCTAAAACTGTTTTTTGTCCTAAAAAAGTACTAATCCACGCCTCTGCTTGAAAGTGCATCATGAGTGGAATAGAAGTAAAAAAGAGAGCATTGACCGGTGTAGGTAATCCTATAAAGCTATCGCTTTGGCGGGTGTCAACGTTAAATTTAGCTAAACGCAATGCCGAAAACAAAGGGATTAGCCAAGCTGTGTATGCCCAATAGTTGTGACTATAAGCGCTGTGTTCAGGCCAGTCATTTAAAGGGTTGAAAAAACTTTGATCCTCTATCCAAAAGAATAACTGAAACACGATGAAAGCAGGTGCTACGCCAAAAGTGATGAGGTCGGCTAAGCTGTCTAATTGTTTGCCTAGCTCTCCACTTACTTGCAGCAGTCGAGCTATCATACCGTCAAAAAAATCTAGAAAAGCTCCAAGTAAAATAAAACCTCCAGCCATGTTGAGGTGCCCACCCACTGCAAACAAAATAGCGAGCAGTCCACAAAACAAATTGCCTAAAGTAAATAGGTTGGGGATATTTTTCAGCATAATAATGCGATATTTGTACTGCAATAATACAAAAGATGTTTCGCACTATATCATTAGCTCTACTTTCTGGATTGCTTCTTTGGGCCGCTTGGCCTGTAGATGGTTTCCCCTTTTTACTTTTTGTTGCTTTTGTTCCTTTGTTGCTTGCGGAAGAGAAGTTGCAAAAACGTAAATCGATTTTTGCACATAGCTTTTTAGCTTTTTTATTATGGAATACACTCACTACTTTTTGGATAGTACATGCTACTTTTTTTGGTGTGTTGATGGCGGTGCTTATCAATTCTTTGTTGATGGCTTCTACTTTTACGATCTTTTCTTGGGTTAAAAGCCAATTGGGGAGTAAAAGAGGGTGGTGGGCTTTTGTTTGCCTGTGGCTTTCATTCGAGTACCTTCATTTTAATTGGGATTTGTCTTGGCCGTGGCTTGCTTTAGGAAATGGTTTTGCAGCTTATCCATCCTTGCTACAATGGTACGAATATACAGGTGTGTTGGGTGGCTCATTATGGATTTTGATAGCCAATGTCTTGGCTTATCGAGTTTGGTATAGCAGAAAATTTGTTGGTTTTGCATTATGGGTTTTACTACCAATGGGAATTTCCTTGTTAGTAAAACCAACATTAAGTGAAACAGAAAATGTGAATGTAGTTGTGGTGCAACCCAATATTGACCCTTATGGTGAAAAGTTTGGGGGTTTAACGGCTGATGAGCAATTGGAAAAACTACTGACTTTAGCCAATGAAAAAGTAGATAGTACTACCGACTATTTAATAGGCCCGGAAACTGCTTTAACAGGTGGATTGTGGGAGAATAATTTGGAGCAATCATCCTTGATACAGCGTTTGCAAAACTATTTACAGGAATATCCACAACTGAAAATTATTGCAGGAGCATCTACTTATAAGCTCTTCGAAGAGGGTGAGGAATTGTCCGAAACAGTTCGTTACCATAAAGGTGCTAATCGTTATTATGATGCTTATAATACCGCTTTGCAGTTGGATACGTCAGGCGTGCAGCTATATCATAAATCTAAATTAGTCCCAGGTGTAGAAATGATGCCTTTTGCTTTTGTACTAAAGCACTTTAAAAGTTTATCTATTAATTTAGGAGGATTGTCGGGTAACTTAGGCAGTCAAGTAGAGCGTTCAGTGTTCCGTTCCGAGCAAGGACAAGTTGCACCTATTATTTGTTACGAATCTATTTATGGAGAATATGTGTTGGACTATATACGTTCTGGTGCCGACTTGCTAGCCATTATTACTAATGATGGCTGGTGGAAAGACACACCGGGTTATCGTCAACACATGGTTTATGCCAGTTTGCGTGCAATAGAAACTCGTAGAGCTATTGCCCGCTCGGCTAATACAGGCACTTCTGCTTTTGTAGATGCTTTAGGAAATATTACAAATCCAACAGATTGGTGGCAGCCGGCTGTTATTCAGCAAGAGCTTTTTTTGTATAAAGGGATTACTTTTTATACGATTTACGGAAACTACATTGGTAGAATAGCTGCTTTTGTAGCGGCCATCCTTTTCTTTTACGGAATCGCAAAAAGAGAGCTATAAAAAAACCCGCCTAAGCGGGTTTCTTCTCCAATTTAAATTGAATTATTCTCTTTCATCTGTAGTGGTGACTTCTACCTCTACTTCAATATCTTCTTCTATAGCACCTTCTATATTTACAACAAGGCTGTCTACAATATCTTGAACAAGAGAATCAATAGCTTCTAATTCAAAATCTTCTACTGCTTTAATGTCGCAAGTAGTAGCCCCGTTTACATTGTAACCTGTTGATAGTTCAGCTGCCTCAATTGTATAGCCAGATGCTGTATTAGTTTCAATAGTAGTGAAGCCACCACCGGCATCGGTGTACATAAAAGCGTAGGCAATTGCTGCTACAATAAGCAGGATACTTAATGGTTTTTCGATTTGGTCCATAATAAATATAAGTTTGGTTAGGCGCAATTTAGTAAATATTTTGAAATGAGTGTTTTAGCGCATAATATAGGCTTATTGCTCTCCATGAATTATAGCTACCTTTGTGATAAATGCGATTAACAGCTACATATCAATTAGGCAATATAGAACACTTTAAGAAGCAAGTGTGTGCATGGGCTAGTCAGTTTAAACAAGCTGCTGTGCTTGTAGGAAATACAGAATCCTCTCAAGGTAAGTATTTGGAATACGATATGTTGGTGGGCGTAGGTGCTTTGTCAGAAATTATCCCAACAACTCAATCTTTTAATACGCTGGAAGATTATCAGCAACAAGTGCAAGATTGGTTGTTCGGTTATTTGTCTTACGATTTAAAAAATGAGTTAGAAGATTTAAGCTCTAGTAACTCAGATGGATTGCAATTTCCAAACATGCATTTTTTTCAACCTAAATGGGTGATTGCAGTCAAGGGAAATAATGTTCAAATCCATTTTCCAGATAGCTTAGAGCGTAAAGAAATGCACGAGTTGTTTGGAGAAATCATGCAATATCAAACCCATGATTGGAAGAGTCATGTTCCAAAGTTGCAAGCTAAGCTAACAAAAGAAGATTATTTGCAAGCGGTAGAAAAATTGCAAGTTCATATTCAAAGAGGCGATATTTATGAAATAAACTTTTGTCAAGAGTATTTTGCAGACGAAACCACATTGAACCCTATTGCTATATTCAATGATTTATATGCTATTTCGGAACCTCCTTTTGCTTGTTATTATCGTTATGAAGATTGTCATTTAATGAGTGCTAGCCCAGAACGATTTTTAAAAAAAGCAGGGCGAAAACTTATCTCACAACCTATTAAAGGAACTCGAAAAAGAGGGGATAGTGTGGCAGAAGATAACAAGTTAAAAAAAGAGTTGCTCCGCTGTCCGAAAGAGCGCAGTGAGAATGTGATGATTGTAGATTTGGTGCGTAATGATTTGTCTAGAACTGCCTCTAAAGGGTCTGTAAAGGTAGAGGAATTGTTTGGTGTTTATTCCTTTCAGCAAGTACATCAAATGATTTCGACCATCACCTCTGACTTGAAAGAAGGAGTGAGTGATGTGCAAGCCATTCGTTGTGCATTCCCGATGGGTAGTATGACAGGCGCACCTAAAATTCGTGCTATGGAATTAATAGAAGAATATGAAAGCACAAAAAGAGGTTTATACTCTGGTTCAGTAGGATATTTTACACCTCAAGGGGATTTCGATTTCAATGTGATAATTCGCTCAATTTTGTACAATGCAAAAAATAAATATGCTTCTTTCATGGTGGGAGGAGCTATTACA
>CAXDKI010000092.1:0-3911 GCA_963990215.1 uncultured Flavobacteriales bacterium
CTCAATCGATTTGGTGATCATAGAGTGTTGAATAACCTCTCCTTCCTCTAATCCCATTCTGTCCATCATTTTAGCAATTCTGTCAGATCCGAATAAACGCATTAAGTTATCTTCTAAAGACATAAAAAACTGTGATGAACCTGGATCTCCTTGACGACCAGCACGTCCTCTTAGCTGTCGGTCAACGCGTCTTGAGTCGTGTCTTTCTGTTCCGATAATCGCTAATCCACCCGCACTTTTCACCTCATCAGAAAGCTTAATATCTGTACCACGACCCGCCATGTTAGTGGCAATAGTAACATTTGCTGCTTTACCTGCTTCAGCTACAATGTCTGCTTCTTTTTGGTGCAGTTTTGCGTTCAAAACATTGTGCTTGATGTTACGCATCTTTAATAAGCGGCTCAGTAGCTCGGAAATCTCTACGGAGGTAGTGCCTACCAAAACAGGTCTTCCTTCTTGCGTTAAGTTTGCCACTTCTTCAATTACTGCATTATATTTTTCTCTAGCAGTCTTGTAAACCAAATCTTCACGGTCATCTCTTGAAATTGGACGATTAGTAGGTATCACTACTACATCTAATTCGTAGATATCCCA
The DNA here is from genome assembly GCA_963990215.1 of uncultured Flavobacteriales bacterium. Taxonomy (GTDB): domain Bacteria; phylum Bacteroidota; class Bacteroidia; order Flavobacteriales; family UBA7312; genus UBA7312. Next base: position 595 of record CAXDKI010000092.1, read on the forward strand.
GAATTCTCCTGCTTCCGTTTCAGCTGTTCCAGTCATTCCAGAAAGCTTGTTGTACATTCGGAAATAGTTCTGTAATGTTATCGTTGCAAAAGTTTGTGTGGCAGCTTCAATCTTCACATTTTCTTTAGCTTCGATAGCCTGATGTAGACCATCGGAATATCTACGCCCTTCCATTATACGACCTGTCTGCTCGTCTACAATTTTTACTTTATTATCCATTAATACATACTCCACATCTTTTTCAAAGAGAGTGTATGCTTTTAGTAATTGGTTAACTGTATGGATGCGTTCACTTTTTATAGAGTAATCACGCATCAATGTTTCTTTAGTTTCAAGTTTTTCTTTGTCGGGAGCATCCGATTTTTCTAATTCAGCAATAGTTGCTCCAACATCAGGCATAATGAAGAATTGATTGTCGTCCATATTGGATGTAATCAAGTCAATACCTTTATCGGTAAGTTCGATAGAGTTATGTTGTTCGTCAATAACAAAAAATAATTCTTCATCCACTTTAGGCATTTCTTTGCCCTGATCTTGCATATAGAAGTTTTCTGTTTTTTGTAAAAGAGTTTTAGCACCGTCTTCACTCAAGAATTTAATCAGCGCTTTGTTTTTAGGCAGTCCTCGATAGGCTCTTAAAAGATTGAATCCGCCTTCTTTATCATCGCCATCTTTGATCAATCTTTTGGCATCTGATAATACTGCTGTGATGTATTTCTTTTGCGCATTTACCAATGTGGCAATTTTGTGTTTTAGTTCGTTGAATTCATGCTTGTCACCTGTTGGGGTTGGTCCGGAAATAATCAGCGGCGTCCTTGCATCATCAATTAAAACTGAATCCACTTCATCTACTATAGCGTAGTTGTGAGGACGCTGTACCAAATCTTGAGGTCTTCGCGCCATATTATCACGCAAATAATCGAATCCAAATTCGTTATTTGTTCCGTATGTGATATCTGCTAAATATGCTTGTCTTCTTTCTTCAGAGTTTGGTTGATGTTTATCAATGCAGTCTACACTTAATCCATGAAATTGGTAAAGTGGCCCCATCCATTCCGAGTCTCTCTTAGCGAGGTAGTTGTTTACTGTTACAAGATGCACCCCGTTTCCAGAAAGTGCGTTCAGGTAAACGGGAAGGGTGGCTGATAAGGTCTTTCCTTCTCCAGTTTGCATTTCTGCAATTTTTCCACTGTGTAACACATAGCCACCTATAAGCTGAACATCATAGTGAACCATGTTCCACTCAACCTCAGTTCCTGCAGCAATCCATTTGTTATTGTAAGTTGCTTTATCTCCGTTAATGACAACATTATCGTAAAAAGCTGCTAAATTTCTGTCAAATTCGTTTGCGGTGACTTCAATATTGCCTTGTGAAAAACGACTAGCTGTTTCTTTAACTACACAGAAAGCCTCAGTTAAAATGTTATTGAGTTGCGAATCTATTTCCGTTACTATCTCTTTTTCTATTTTGTCAATTTCTGAATACAGAGATTCTTTTTCATATAGTGCTAAGTCCGTGTTTTCTGCTTTTTCCTTTAAGTCCGAAATTGTCTTTCGTTGTGTAGCTACTGCATCTTGAATTTGCTTTTTGAATTCCGAAGTTTTTTGACGTAGCTCATCATTACTCAATGCTTGAATACTAGGATAAGCCGCCTTGATTTGATCAATTACCGGATTTATCTCTTTTAAATCTTTATCGTATTTATTTCCGAAAAGCTTGGTTGCAAAATCAAATAATCCCATCGCAGAAGTCAGTCTATTTTTTGATAAGTAACAAAGGTAGTTTTTTCGATGAAAAAAGAGTGTTGTTTAAGGCATAAAAAAGCCGCTAAAAGCGGCTTTCGTTGTTTAGTATTCGTCTTCATTAAAGAAAAAGTCGTCTTTGTCTGGGTAGTCTGGCCATATATCTTCGATTGAATCGTACATTTCGCCATCATCCTCCAATTCTTGAAGGTTTTCTACCACTTCCATAGGAGCTCCAGATCGAATAGCAAAATCAATTAATTCATCTTTGTTGGCTGGCCAAGGAGCATCTTCTAATTTTGAAGCTAATTCTAATGTCCAATACATATCTTTAAAATTTCTGCAAAAATAATTTTTTTACTGAACCTTGCAAGGATTTATGATTTTGGTTGCCAAGGGATTTCTTCTGCTCCTAACTCTTTAGAGAGATAACGGCTTAAAACAAATAGGTAATCTGATAATCTATTGAGGTATTGTAAGATGAGTTTTTTTTGTAATGTTTTATCCGATAAATCGATGCTGAGGCGTTCTGCTCTTCGGCAAACACATCTAGCAAGATGACAAAAAGAAACAGTAGTATGACCTCCAGGTAAGACAAAGGACCTCATTTCAGGAAGTGTTTCGTTCATCTTGTCAATTTCTTGTTCTAGTTTTTGAATATCTTCCACTTGAATGGTTGGAAGTGGCATACCTTTTTTGTCGGGGTCTGACGCTAAAAGCGCTCCAATAGTAAAAAGTCGATCTTGAATATCAATAAGCATTTGTTTGCTCTTTACATAAACAGTTTGATCTCTTACGAGTCCAATGTATGAGTTTAATTCATCGATAGTTCCATAAGCCTCAATGCGTTGGTGGCTTTTCGCTACGCGTGTTCCACCAATCAGTTGAGTGGTTCCGCTATCTCCTTTTTTAGTATATATTTTCATTGTGTTGGGTTCTGATTTCGTGCGTCACTTTCTACTTCTCCATCTTTCAGTCGGACAATACGGTGTGCGTATTGCGCGATATCTTCTTCGTGAGTGACAACAATAACTGTATTTCCGTTTTTATGGATGTCTTGAAACAAGGTCATGATTTCAATAGAAGTGGTTGAGTCAAGGTTTCCTGTTGGTTCGTCTGCTAAAATAATGGAAGGGTTGTTGACTAGCGCTCTTGCAACGGCAACTCTTTGTCTTTGTCCGCCAGAAAGTTCGTTTGGACGGTGATTAATTCTATCAGCTAAACCTACTTTATCAAGAGCTGTTAAAGCTCTTTCTTCTCTGTCTTCTTTCGAGATTCCAGAATAAACTAATGGTAGCATTACATTTTCTAAAGCAGTAGATCTAGGGAGAAGATTAAATGTTTGAAAGACAAAACCGATTTCTTTATTTCTAATTTCAGCTAAATCATTATCTTTTAATTTACTAACTTGATGGTTGTTTAATATGTATGTCCCATCGGTTGGAGTGTCTAAGCAACCAAGGATGTTCATCAAAGTTGATTTCCCAGAACCTGACTGTCCCATCAAAGCAACAAATTCATTTTGTTGTATCTGTCTCTTATACACATCTCCGAGCCCACGAGACGTAGAGGAA
>CAXDKI010000093.1:0-3843 GCA_963990215.1 uncultured Flavobacteriales bacterium
CAAGGAGTATCGTCGGCAGCGTCAGATGTGTATAAGAGACAGGGTAAAAACTATTTCCAATGAAATTTTAGGGATGCAATTGGTAACTCCACAAACTTCTGAAGAGGGCAAAACAGTACACCAAGTATTGATTGCTGAGGACGTATATTATCCAGGAGAAAGTGAAACTTCAGAGTTCTATATGTCTGTTTTATTAAATAGATCTACTGGTAGAAACATGATTATGTACTCTACGGAGGGAGGTATGGATATTGAAGAGGTAGCAGAAAAAACTCCTCATTTAATTTTTACAGAAGAGGTTGATCCAAAAGTAGGATTACAAGGTTTTCAATGTAGAAAGATTGCTTTCAACCTAGGTTTAAGTGGGACAGCATTTAAAGAGATGACCAAATTCGTTTCTGCTTTATACAAAGCATATGACGGAATCGATTCTGCTCTATTTGAAATCAATCCTGTGCTTAAAACATCTGATGATAAGATTATGGCTGTAGATGCTAAAGTAGCTTTAGATGGCAATGCTTTGTATCGTCATAAAGATTATGCTGAACTTAGAGATAAGCGCGAGGAAGACCCTACAGAAGTAGAGGCAGGAGAGTTTGGTTTGAACTTTGTGAAGCTAGACGGTAATGTAGGATGTATGGTAAACGGGGCTGGTTTAGCAATGGCTACCATGGATATTATCAAGCAAGCAGGTGGTAACCCAGCAAACTTCTTAGATGTAGGTGGTACAGCTAATGCGGCTCGTGTAGAGCAAGCATTCCGTATCATCTTAAAAGATCCTGAAGTAAAAGCCTTGTTGGTAAACATCTTTGGTGGTATCGTTCGTTGCGATAGGGTAGCCCAAGGTATTGTAGATGCGTATAAAAATATTGGAGACATCAATATCCCATTGATTGTTCGTTTACAAGGAACTAATGCAGAAGAAGCGAAAAAACTAATTGACGAAAGTGGGCTTCAAGTGGAGTCAGTAATCTTGTTGCAAGAGGCAGCAGATAAAGTAGCTGAAGTATTAGCTTAATTTGATATAATTTAAGAAAAGCTCCACTTTGTGGGGCTTTTTTTATTTTTACACACACCAAATTATTTTTATGAAAAAGATTTTAATAGCCAACAGGGGAGAAATTGCATTACGCATAATGCGTTCTGCCAATGAAATGGGAATCAAAACAGTTGCGATTTATTCGGAAGCAGATCGTTTGTCTCCTCATGTAAAATATGCAGATGAAGCAGTATGTGTAGGTCCTCCTGAATCTTCGGAGTCTTATTTAGTTGGTGATAAAATCATTCAGATTTGTAAAGATTTAGGAGTAGATGGAATTCATCCAGGCTATGGTTTTTTGTCGGAAAATGCATCTTTTGCAAGAGCAGTAACCGATGCAGCGATAACCCTTATTGGTCCTTCTCCAGAAGCAATGGAAATGATGGGAGACAAGCTAGCTGCTAAGGCAGCTGTGAAAAAATTTGAAGTACCGATGATTCCTGGAACAGATGAAGCCATTACAGATATTCCTGCAGCTAAAAAATTAGCCGATGAAATTGGATATCCTATCTTGATAAAAGCATCTGCTGGTGGAGGTGGAAAAGGAATGCGTGTAGTGGAAAGCCCTGATTTATTTGAAGAACAAATGCAGTTAGCAGTTAGTGAGGCTACTTCTGCTTTTGGTGATGGTTCTGTTTTTATCGAGTGTTATGTGGGTTCTCCAAGACATATTGAGATACAAGTATTAGCAGATACGTATGGTAATATAGTACACCTTTTTGAGCGTGAGTGTTCTGTGCAAAGGCGTCATCAAAAAGTAGTGGAAGAGGCTCCTTCAGCTGTATTGACTCCAGAAATTAGAGAAGCAATGGGTAATTGCGCTGTGAATGTAGCCAAAGCATGTGATTATGTAGGAGCAGGAACAGTTGAGTTTCTTTTGGATGAGAATAAACAGTTCTATTTCTTAGAGATGAATACGCGTTTACAAGTAGAGCATCCTGTTACAGAAATGATTACAGGAATAGATTTGGTGAAAGAACAAATTAAGGTGGCTAGAGGAGAGCAGTTGACTTTTTCACAAGAGGATTTAGAAATTAAAGGGCACGCTATCGAAGTGCGTGTATATGCTGAAGACCCTAAAAATAAGTTCTTGCCAGATATTGGAACCTTGCAAACATACCAAAGGCCAGGTGGAATTGGTGTGCGTGTAGATGATGGTTTTGAGGAAGGAATGGAAGTTCCAATTTATTACGATCCAATGCTTTCTAAGCTGATTACTTACGGTAAAGATAGGGAAGAGGCGATTGAGCGTATGATTCGTGCTATTGAAGATTATCAAGTGGCTGGTATAGAAACAACGCTTTCTTTTGGTAAGTATGTGATGCAACATCCTGCATTTACTTCAGGAAATTTTGACACACATTTTGTGAAAAACCATTTTGACCCTGCAAAATTGGATGAAACTAATGAGTTAGAAGCAGAAGCAGCAGCTATACTGGCTACCTCATTGATGGAAAAACAAAAAAGCGTAGCTACACAGTATAGCGCAAGCCGTTCTAAATGGAGGGAGAATAGATTGTCTTAATTATTTCACTTTCCTCTTCCTTGGAAAATAATCAGTACCGTGTGAATCATGATTTTGAGGTCGATTAAAAAGGACATATTCTCAATATAGAGAATATCGTATTTTAATCGTTCAAGCATTTCATCTAAGTTTTCGGCATAGCCAAACTTTACCATTCCCCAAGAAGTGATTCCGGGCTTTACTTTGTATATATGCTTGTAGTGAGGTGCTTTTGCTATGAGTTGTTCTGCATAAAATTGACGTTCAGGCCTAGGTCCTACAAAACTCATATCACCTCTCAATACATTAAAAAATTGAGGTGTTTCATCTAGTCGTACTTTACGCATAAACTTTCCCCAAGGGGTTACACGGCTATCTGTTTTGCTTGAAAGTTGAGGTCCGTCTTTTTCGGCATCAGTACGCATAGAACGAAATTTATAAATTTTGAACGGTATACCAAATTGTCCAATACGTTCTTGTTTGTAGATGATGGGTCCTGACGAGCTTAATTTAACCATGAGGGAAGTAAATAAATAGACAGGGGAGAGTAATAGGATAGAAATTGAAGCGATGAGGTAATCAAATCCCTTTTTCAATAATCTTTCCCACTCTGGTAAAAGGTCGTGTTTTACTTCAATGAGAGGAGTTCCTAAAATGGAGTTCATTTTTACACTTCCAGACAATATATCGTACATGTCAGGAATAATTTTAATGAATACTCTTGTATTTTCTAGTTCATTTAAAATAGCGGAGATTTTACCATGTTCGGAGGTTTCTATCGCAATAATAACATCCTCTATATTCTTTTCCTTGATGAGTTTTTTTATCTTTTGAAAGTTTCCTAAATAGTTGGTGTGATTCGAAAGTAGATAAAGGGGTTTTTCATCTACATCTACAAAGCCTAGAATACGATGACCACTAGATTTTACTTCATTTTCTAAATCAGTAAAGAGTCGAGCAGCTTTTTCATTACTTCCAATAATGAGTGTGTTGAATCCAATGAGTTTGTTGTGAATTCTATAGGCAGTTACACTAGATAAGAAAAATCGGGACAAAGCAGTAATCCCAAAATGATACCCAAACAGTACTAAGTATGAAAGATAATATTGTTTATAAGTCAAAATGAAATCATCAATAAGCACGGCAAAGAATAAAACAGTTACTCCAAGAATACTGCTTGTAAATGTTTGCCCCAGCTCCCTTAATCTTGATTTTCGATAGATGTTTTTGTAGAATCCAAAAAAGGTATACAGCACAATCCAAGCAATAGTGACAATAACAATACCATTTATAAGAGCTG
>CAXDKI010000094.1:0-3828 GCA_963990215.1 uncultured Flavobacteriales bacterium
GACAGGATTGGTTTAGGAATTGATTTTACTGCTAGGGATATTCAACAAAAAATGAAAGAAAAAGGACTCCCATGGGAAAAAGCCAAAGGGTTTGATGGTTCTGCAGTTATTTCTAGAGAATATGTAAATAAAAAATACTTAAAGTTAGATAACTTAAACTTTTCTCTGAAGAAAAATAAAACTGTTGTTCAAAGTGGAAACACACAACAAATGCTATTTAATATAGATCAAATAATTGCTTACATCTCTCAATTTTATACTTTGAAGATTGGAGACCTTATCTACACTGGCACTCCATCAGGAGTTGGAAAAGTAAATCCGGGTGATGTTTTAGAAGGATTTATCGAAGAAAAAAAAATGTTTGAAGTAAAGGTTCGATAACTTAAGAGAAATCAATAAAAAAATTATTGCGTAACTACAATACGCTCCTGCAATCTTTCTTCTCCAATCAACACTTCTAGTAAATAAATACCAATACATAATTGAGGAATATCAATTTGAACAACTCTAGATGAAGAGCTCACCACTTGATAAGTAAGTAACTTCCCTTCTAGGTTATACAAGCTGTAAGTAATATTTTCGGCATTAGCCACAAAAGCATACAATTGCGAGTAGTTTTTTAGCGGATTATGATATACACTTATAAAAGGATTAGTTTCATTCTCTATAGATAAAAGCATATTTGCTAAAGTGTAGTTTGGAATACCATATCCTAATTGATCGTCTGGAGTGTTATACAAGTGTGCGCTTTGCATGATAGCATTCATCACTTCCGTATTGGTTTTATCAGGATTTGCTTGCCACAAACAAGCAGTCATTCCTGCAATAATTGGTGATGAAAAAGAAGTTCCATTACTAGTAGTTACATAATCTGCAGTACTATAAACAGTAGTATTCCCTCCTTGAGCAGAAACGGATGGCTTTACTCTATTGTCAGCCGAAGGGCCGAATGAACTGAAGGAAGTAGGAGTTTCATCTGCATATACTGCTCCTACAGATAAAATACTATCTGCATCTGCGGGAGCTCCAAGGTAGTACCAATTATTATTCCCATAATTACCTGCAGAACTACACACAATCATTCCTTTTCTGGAAGCCATAACAGCTGCTCTAGAAATCGGTGTTGTCCGCCCATCTAAATCTGCATAAGTATGATCTTGCTCAACAATATCAAAGGTTGTGTAACCCAAAGAAGAATTGATAATATCTGCACCAACACTATCAGCAAATTCTGCAGCGCACAACCAATTATATTCTTCAATAAGATTTTCAGAGACAGCATCTTCTGTTCTTAGCAACCAAAATTTTGCTTGAGGAGCTGTGCCAACTAACTCACCTTCTAAACGTGCTCCGATAGTAGAAAGTACCGCCATTCCATGACTATGATCTTCAAACACCGAACTTTCCTGTGCAACAAAATCCCAAGTTCCTAAAATTTGGTTGTTTTCAAAAAGCGATTCAAAAGCAGCTAATTCATCAACCTTTTTAAAACCAGCATCTAAAACAGCTATATACATCCCCTCACCTTGATATCCTAATTGATGCATATCATGCCCATTTAACATGTCTAACTGCCTGAAGGCATTTCCATAAAAGCTAGAGTCAATGACTTCTAACTTATTGCTTAAACGATTATTGCTTGTGTTTTGTGTCTGAAAATTATAAGCATCCGTAACAAAAGGAAGTGAAGCTAAACTGTTTACCAAAAGAGAATCGTTGGTAGAAACCATGATTCCATTAAACCATCTAGAACGATTAAGAACTTTGAATCCAAGATTTCTAACTGTTTGTATATATTTTGTGTAAACCGGTAAATCAGAAACAGAAACAGCTATATTTTGACGACTTCTTCTTTCTATAGCTCTTTCAGATAGAGAAACTTCTGTAGTATTGATGGTTTGCCCTCCTTTATCGGAAAAGGTAATCCAGTACTTATATTGTGCTGAAAGCGATAATGGGAGTAGAAATATGAGTATTAAGCTTCTCATTTTTTAGTAATAAAACCTCCTCCTAACAAATCGTTTCCTTCGTAAAAAACAGCAGACTGTCCTGGAGTAATCCCTTCTACTTTATCATAAAAAAGCGCTTTAATCTCTTCTCCCTCATTACTTAAAGTTGCTAGTTCCCCTTTATGTTTGTAGCGCACTTTCGTAAGCGCTTCTATACCATCTGGTATGTGATCGTATTTTACCAAGTTTAGACCCTTCACATACATCTCCAACTTCTTTAAATCTTCCTTGCCTCCAACTACTACTTCATTGGTTTCTGGTCTGATTTCTACCACATAAGAAGCATCAGCTCCAAACGAAACACCTAGCTTACGCTGACCAATGGTATAGAATGGATAGCCATCATGTGTACCTATAACTTCTCCTGATGTATTGACAAAATCTCCGCCCTTCACTTCTTCCTCTAAGCCATCTACTCTTCGCTTCAAAAAACCTCTATAATCGTTATCTGGAATGAAACAAATTTCATAGCTCTCCGGCTTTTTAGCTAACTCCTCATACCCTCTATCGATGGCCATTTGCTTGATATCGTGCTTATGGAACTGACCCATTGGAAAAATGGTTCTATTTAAACACTCTTGGGATAAACCCCACAATACATAAGATTGGTCTTTCCAAGTATCTACACCTCTAGAAATCACATAACGACTATTTTCTTCTCTCACTTGTGCATAATGACCTGTTGCAATATATTCACAACCTAACTGATCAGCTCTTTTCAATAATGCCTCCCACTTAATATGTGTGTTACACAACACACAAGGGTTTGGTGTTCTTCCAGCAATGTATTCATGTACAAAATTATCAATGATATAATCGCCAAATTCATTTCTTATATCTAGGATGATATGAGGAAAACCACAATCAACCGCTAATTGCCTAGCATCATTGATAGAGTCTAAACTACAACAACCCGTCTCCTTCTTACTACCACCTGATATTTCATAGTCCCAAGTTTTCATGGTAATACCTACCACATCATAACCTTGCTCATGTAACATCAAAGCCGTAACAGTACTATCGATACCACCACTCATAGCCACCAACACTTTTCCTTTTTTACTCATCCTCTAGCTGTAATTCGGTTAATAATCGGCCATTGTCGTATTCAAGTTCATAGTCAACTTCACCACTTGGTAAATAGAACTTCCAAACTCCGTCTTTTAAATCATTCTTATAGCTACCCTCAAACTCTCTTTTACCTTCTTGGTAATAACGAATATAAAGACCGTTTAATTGGTTATTGACATACAAGCATTTCACCATTTCTTGCCCACCCTTATAAAATTGCTTCAACTCTCCATCTTTTAAACCTTCTACATATATCAATCGCTCTGAAACCTTTCCATTGTTATAAAAGGTTCTACTTAGTCCATGCAACTTTCCAGAACGATAAGTATCTTCTGAAACTAATAGCTCTTTCCCATTGTAATAGCGCCATAAACTATCTTTCTGCTCATTAGAATACAAACCTATAGCCTGTATTTTTCCATTCAGATGATACAATCTAGCAGCAACCGAATTACCTTCGTTGAAGTATTCTAAATTAGCAGTCATATTTCCTTTCTGATCGTAGTGCTTGAAAATACCTACCGGTACATTGTTTTTAAATTGCCCTTCATAACGAAGCTGTCCGTTGGGATATCTTTTGGTCCATTCACCCTGCTTTCTTCCTTGCTCGTCGACAGTGTTTTGAGCTAGAAGTGCTAAAGGAAAAATAATGAGTAAAATCAGTCTTAAAATCATTGGACAAAATTAGGAAGAAAAAAGCATACCTGTCTCTTATACACATCTGACGCTGCCGACGATACTCCTTGTG
>CAXDKI010000095.1:0-3807 GCA_963990215.1 uncultured Flavobacteriales bacterium
GGAGTATCGTCGGCAGCGTCAGATGTGTATAAGAGACAGCTATTTACATGGTGCTTTGCCGTAAAAGTATAGAAAAATATTAATTATACAAGTAAGATGTTAAATTTCTTATCATTGCACTGATGGATTTTACATTGATTTTAAGTATTGTTTTTGTAGCGGCTGTTTTTATACAGTTGCTTTATTTTTTGATGATTTACAGAAAGTTGGCGTTTCATAAAGAATCTCAAGGAGAGTTTATGAGCCCTGTTTCAGTGGTTGTTTGTGGTTATAACGAAGCAGAAAATTGGAAGCGTTTAATACCACTTTTGTTAAAGCAAGAGTACGCAAGATTTGAAATCGTTGTTGTAAATGATCAGTCTACAGATAACACTGAATTCGTGTTTAAAGAATGGGATTGGCATCCAAAACTCAAAGTGGTTAATATTGATAAACATGTAAAGAAGGGTTTTGGTAAAAAATTTGCTTTAACCCTGGGGATTAAGGCTTCTCAGTTCGATCATTTATTATTGACAGATGCAGACTGTTACCCAAAAGATAAACAATGGATTTCCTCAATGGTTCAGTATTTCTGCAACCGAAAAGAAATTGTGTTGGGTTATGGTGGTTATGAAAAGCATTCGGGAATACTTAATAAGTTAGTACGTTTTGACACTTTTCAGGTTGCCTTACAATACCTTTCCTATGCTTTAATTGGTAAGTCTTACATGGGGGTAGGAAGAAACTTAGCTTATAAGAAATCACTCTTTTTTGATAATAAAGGATTTGCTTCGCACATTCATATACCATCAGGAGATGACGACTTGTTTATTCGAGAGGTCGCAACTTCTAAAAATGTTGCTATTGCTGTTCATCGTTCTTCCCAAATTCTATCGGAAGCCAAAACTACTTGGTCTTCATGGGTTAGACAAAAAACAAGACATTTAAGCACAAGTGGATATTATGCTTTGTCGCATAAATTTTTGTTAGGATTTTGGGCTTTCTCTCAAGCTATTTTTTGGGTTTTAGGAATCGTATTAATTACGATAGAAATAAACCAAGAAGCAGTGGTGCTTTTAATGAGTTTAAGGTTGTTAATTCAAGGGTTTGTCTACTACAGAGTTATGAAGCGTTTGGAAGAGCGAGATTTGATATGGTTGTTTCCTTTGTACGATATAGCACAATTATTTTTTCAACTTATTTTTGTATTTTCGAATTTATTCAATCGTAAAAAGCATTGGTAGATAATAGTCACCTTTCCGACAAAGCTAAAGAAGATTTAATGTTAGTTCAACGAGCGTTAGAAAATGGAGATCCAAGGGCGTTTAATGAATTGATGGCGCGTCATAGAGATCCTGTTTACTTTATGCTCAAAGAAAAAGTAAATGGAGATAAAGAGTTAGCTAAAGAGCTTACGATTGAAGCTTTTGGGAAGGCCTTTAATAAGCTACATTCTTACACACCCAAGTTTGCTTTTAGCACATGGTTGTACTCTATTGCTAAAAACAACCTTATTGATTACTTGCGTAAAAAGAAGTTGACTACAATTTCGCTGAGCAATATGTTTGATTCGAATGAGGAAGATGCGCAAGTGCTACAAATTCCAGCAGATGTATTGAATCCAGAGGGGGAGTTGGAAAAAAAGCAACGAATTAAAATTCTTCGAAAAATAGTAGAGCAATTAAATCCAAACTATAGGTTGTTAGTCAAATTGCGTTACTTCAAAGAATACACTTATAATGAGATTGCTAAAGAGTTGAAAATTCCTATCGGAACAGTTAAGGCCCAGTTACATAGGTCAAGAGAGCAGTTGTTTAAGATTTTATCTGGTTGTCAAGAAAAATTCTAATGGAAAAAATCCAAAGTTATTTCCCGAATTTAACTTCCGATCAAATCAAGCAGTTCGAACAATTACCTGCTTTGTATGAGTATTGGAATGCTCAAATAAATGTGGTTAGCCGAAAAGATATTGATGCCTTGTTAGATCGTCATGTGCTACACTCCTTAGGAATCGCTAAGGTAATGAGTTTTGAAAGCGGAAGTAATGTGTTAGATGTAGGTACAGGAGGAGGGTTTCCAGGTATTCCTTTGGCGATTTTATTTCCAGAAGTAAACTTTTATCTAGTAGACAGTATTGGTAAAAAAATAAAAGTAGTACAAGCTGTAGTAAATGCGTTAGGGTTGCATAATGTTCGAGCAAAGCATCAGCGTGCTGAAAAGGTAAAAGAGAAGTTTGATTTTGTAGTGAGCCGCGCTGTTACACGAATGCCTGATTTTTTGAAATTGATTCGTAAAAGCTTCAAACAAGAATTCACCAATAAATTCCCAAACGGAGTACTGTATCTAAAGGGGGGAGATTTAAATGAAGAAATGGCTTCGTTAGACTATTATCACAACGAATTTTCTTTATCAGAATATTATCAGGAAGACTTTTTTGCGACGAAAAAAGTGGTATATGTTCAGATGGTTTAGACCTTCTCACAGAAGTATAAAATTTCTCCTCTAGGTAAAGCATAAAGCTCTACTAGTGTCGGATCAAGTTGATGGATGAAGTCATCCTCAGTTACCTTAAATCCAGCAGCTTCTAATCGCCTTCCGTAATCTAACCCAAATAGTCTTACATGATCGTCTTGCCAGTATAGGCGTTCTCTTTCTTTAGGGTCGGTAATTGTTGGATCTTCCTCTGTTTTTGGATTATTCGTGTCGATAGGTACTTGGAAAATACCCCAACCCCCTCGTTTCATCACTCGGTAAAACTCAGTCATTACTTTGTGTGCATCCTCAACATGCTCCAGTACATGGTTGCAAATAACCACATCAAAACTATTATCTTCAAAAGGAATGTCATGCACATCCATTTTTACATCGGCCCAAGGGGAAATGAGGTCTCCTGTAGTATAGTTGATATTCTTCATCTCTTTAAAAATCTTGATGAAGCAATATTCTGGAGCAATGTGTAAAAAGCGAAGGTTATCGATGAAGAAATTAGTTTTTTCTTTCATGAAAAGCCACATCAATCGATGTCTTTCTAAAGACATGCTATCAGGAGCTAATGCATTTTCTCTACTCCTTAATCTTCCGTATGGTAAAAGTTTTCTGTAGCTAATTCCGTTAATAGGATCTTCAAAACGATTTCCTCGCATGAACAAGGAAAAAATGCGTAAAAAGAAATGGCTTACATGATGTAGGTAATGCCTTGGAATAAGTCTGGTAACAATGCTGACGATGTGCTTCATAACGTAAGCCGAAGATAAACAATTCGTGTTTAATCTTTGAAGTACTTAAAACCCATGCGAGCTAACATCTTTTTTTCAAAATCCCAGAAAAATTGAAATTGACCAAAAAGTGCGCCAAATATTAAAATAAGGACTTGATAAACAGGAAAGACAAGAATCAATCGGAGTGGCTTATAAATCCATGGATTAAGCGTTTCTCCTGTAATGTTCATAAAAGCTAATATTGGTTTCGCAACAACCAAAGAAGAGGAGCCTGTAATAGCAAAAACAACTAAAATGATAAATAGCTGAAAATTCGACTGAATATTCCACTTTAATTTCAGTTTTTGAAAATAACTACCCATAGTGCTGCAAATATATTGCAAAGTACTTGACTTTCTGTTGTTTAATTCAGTAATTTTGAGACGCTAACCAAATCTCTTATTTCAATGAAAATCAATGCTTTTAAAATTGCTTTCTGTCTTTTTTTGAGTGCTTTCAGTGCAAGTGCTCAGCAAGCTAATTTTAACGGAACCGGAACAGCCCCTGATTTCACCCTAACGGATATGAATGGCGATACTCATAATTTGTATAGCTACTTAGATAGTGGAAA
>CAXDKI010000096.1:0-3778 GCA_963990215.1 uncultured Flavobacteriales bacterium
AGGAGTATCGTCGGCAGCGTCAGATGTGTATAAGAGACAGGTACCAAAGTAACCATGTTGGTGCGTAGAGATAAAATGCGTGCTTCTAAAGCCATGCAAAAACGTGTATTTAACACATCTAATATAGAAGTAATGTTCAATCACGAAACTAAGAGTATTAATGGCGAAAAGGGTGTGGAAAGCGTTACAGCTTACAACAACGAAACCAATGAGGAAACTATTATTCCAGCAACGGGATTTTTTGTTGCTATCGGTCATAAACCAAATACCGATTTATTTAAAGGCCAGTTAGAAATGGATGATAATGGCTACCTTATTGTAGAGTCAGGCACATCTAAAACACAAATACCGGGAGTTTTTGCTGCAGGAGATGTCGCAGACCATGTGTATAGACAGGCAGTAACCTCTGCAGGTACTGGCTGTATGGCAGCACTTGATGCAGAGCGTTTTTTAGCTGCACAAGAAGACTAAATCATTAAGATTAATTAGAATAGAAAAGCTTGCTTTATCCGAGCTTTTTTTATAGTTTAAAATTATAGTTCCACAGTTTGAAATCGGCATATTCTGGTTTTGCAAAAGGAATGTCCCAAAAACCATTATAATGAATGTAGGAGGGAACTAATTCAGTGTCTACATAATCCATATAAACCTCTACGCTGACATCTAAATCAATAAGCCAATATCGATAAAACATTATATACTTGCGATACATAACATTGAATGTTTTTTTGTCAAAATAAGACACTAACTCTCTGATGAGCACTTGTTCTTTTTCTTTCTTTTTCAATCCTTCTTTCATACGAACTGTGAAGCTGTAACACTCTATAGAGTCTTGAAATGTTTCTTTAGAAATTAGATAATCGTAATACTGTTGCATGTCAATATCGAATACTGCTAATTTCTTTTTATTTTTACTATTTCCTGCTTCAACATCTCCAGATCCTATGCTGAAAACAATTTTTTTAGCATCTTCTTCATTTTGTTCGTTTTCTTCTTCTGCTTCTTTTTCTCGATTTCTAGCATATCTCGTAACAGTAATTGTATCTTTTGGAAAGAAAATTTCATCGAAAAATTCAGGTGTGTAATGGCGGTACTCGCCCTTTCTATTAAAGATTCTTCCATCATCAAAAGTGGAGTCAATATGAACAGCTAATTTTTCATTGATAATTGCATATTTTCCAGATCTGAACAATGACCCTAAAAGCTCACCGTTTTTCTTCAATACTTTTAAATCACTGTGGTAATCATGATTATAGTAGCGTAGGTTTTTAAACCCCTGATAAAAGGTAGTGTCTGTTTTTACATAATGAATAAACTCTTCTACACTGAATCCATCTTTTACAGCTGTAACCATTACAGAATCTAGCATCACAGATTTAATCACTCCATTTTGAGCTAGTGATAAAAATGGAAACAATAGCAATAAAAAAGTTTTCTTCATTTGTCAAATATCTATAAAAAAAGCTGCCCACGAAGGGCAGCATGCAATAAATCGTAAGCCGGATTCTGTTCCCAAAAGGGCACTATCATTTATCTATGCTTTACATTGCTGTAAAGCTAAAGCTGCCTACCCCCCAAGATTGAACGAACCATTCCTGTTCTTGGTATACATGGCATTGCACCGCATAGAGTTTACCTGTTTTCACTACAGCCGTACTGTACTTGCTTTCTGTTGCACTAGTCCTCATCTTTCGATGGACGGATGTTATCCGCTATGCTGCTCTATGGTGTCCGGACTTTCCTCTTCTGATGAAGCGATAGCGTCCATTATTGCTGAGACAAAAATAAGAATTTACTAACTTTATCCGCATGAAGAAAATAATTTCAACAACACATGCTCCAGCTGCTATCGGACCCTATAGTCAGGCGGTATTGGCGGGAGGTGTTTTATATTTAGCTGGACAAATAGCAATTGTTCCTGAAACAGGTGAACTTGATTTAAGTAATATAACTGCAGAAACAGTTCAAGTTATGAGAAATTTAGAAGCTGTCTTGTTATCTGCAGAAATGGATTTTTCTAATGTGGTAAAGTGTACAATATTTCTAAAAGATATGAGTCAGTACGCTGAAATTAATGCTGTTTATGCGCAATACTTTTCGGATGAACCTCCCGCAAGAGAGGCAGTTCAAGTTTCTCGTTTACCTAAAGATGTAAATGTGGAAATATCGCTTATAGCAGTAGTTTAAGATTGGTTGAAAACTCTGTTAATAATCCTTACTCAAAAACTCTTTCTAACTAGATTGGTTTTATAAATTTATTGCTTCTTAAACTATTAGTTTAAAATCGCTTTAATGGCAGAGAATCAATATACAGAAGATAGTATACGATCGCTTGATTGGAAAGAACATATCCGATTAAGGCCAGGTATGTATATCGGTAAGCTAGGAGATGGATCATCTCCTGATGATGGTATTTATATTCTCCTAAAAGAGGTTGTGGACAACTGTATTGATGAGTTTGTGATGGGAAATGGAAAATCCATAGAAGTTTCCATTAGAGACAAAAAAGTTACTATTCGCGATTTTGGTAGAGGGATTCCGCTAGGAAAGCTAGTTGATGTTGTTTCGAAGATCAACACTGGAGCAAAGTACGATTCGAAGGTTTTTAAGAAATCTGTTGGTCTTAATGGGGTAGGAACAAAAGCAGTAAATGCATTATCTCATTATTTCCGTATTCAATCTATAAGAGATAACCAAAGTAAGCTTGTAGAATTTGAAAGAGGAGTTGTAACAAATGATGAGTCTATTCAAGAAAGCTCTCAGCGTAAAGGAACTAAAGTTTCTTTTATTGCTGATGAAGATATTTTCGGAAACTATCGTTTTGTTAACGAGTATGTTGAGAAAATGCTTTGGAATTATTGTTACCTAAACCCAGGTTTAACAATTGTATACAATGGCGAAAAACTATACTCAGAAAATGGATTAAAAGATTTATTAGAACAAAATATAGATTCTAAAATTACTTATCCAATCATTCACTTAAAAGGGGAAGATATTGAGGTTGCAATGACACACTCTCATCAAGGGTATGGCGAGCAGTATCATTCTTTTGTTAACGGACAACATACAACACAAGGAGGTACGCATCAAGCAGCTTTTAGAGAAGCTGTTGTAAAAACAGTTCGTGAGTTTTACAACAAAAACTTTGATGCTGTAGATATTAGGCAAAGTATTATTGCAGCGGTAAGTGTTAAGGTAATGGAGCCTGTTTTTGAATCTCAAACCAAAACAAAGTTAGGTTCATCAGAAATGGGGCCAGGCTTGGCTTCTGTTCGAGGTTTTATCAATGATTTTTTGAAGAAACATCTTGATAATTACCTTCATAAAAACCCGATAGCTGCCGAAGCCTTGCTGAAGAAAATTGTTTTAGCAGAGAAAGAGCGTAAAGCAATGGCTGGGGTAAAAAAACTAGCTAGAGAAAGAGCTAAAAAAGCCAACCTACACAACAGGAAATTAAGAGATTGTCGTGTTCATTACAACGATATTAAGAAAGAAGAGAGATTAGATACAACCTTATTTATTACTGAGGGGGATTCTGCTTCCGGCTCAATTACTAAAGTAAGAAATGTAAATACCCAAGCTGTTTTTAGCTTGAAGGGTAAGCCGTTAAACTCATATGGTTTAACTAAAAAGATTGTATACGAAAACGAAGAGTTTAATTTACTGCAAGCAGCTCTTAACATAGAAGATGGTTTGGAAGGTTTGCGATATAATAATGTTGTTATTGCTACTGATGCCGATGTAGATGGTATGCCTGTCTCTTATACACATCTGACGC
>CAXDKI010000097.1:0-3772 GCA_963990215.1 uncultured Flavobacteriales bacterium
AAATAAAATTTGGCAAATTTACTAAATAATTAAGTAATTCAACTTGTTTGCTACAGGGATTATCTAATCAAGGTTATTGTCCCTTTTCGACTACCTTTTTCACCAGAACCAAACGTAAATTCTAAATAGAAATTATACACTCCTGAATCCGATTCTTTTCCATTGTAATACCCATCCCAAAATCCTGATGGACTTGTAATCTCATGAATCTTTACTCCCCATCTATTGTAAACTTGCAAACTGAAAGAATTAATAGCTTCCAAACCAAGAATCAAAGGGCTCCATGTATTGTTTTTCATATCCCCATTTGAAGGAGTAAAAGCGGAAGGAAAAAACATAGTAGGCTCCTTTGCTAAGCAAATCCTATTTGAATGAATAGTATCTTGCAAACCCAATGTGTTTTCCTGTTGTTCATGCACAATTACAAAGGCACAAATTAATCCAACCTTATCCGAAATATCAATCGATCCATACGAATTAGGGTTTATTGGCCGAATTTGCTCTAAATCACCATTCACATCCAACCACAAACTATACGACTCTTCTTCTAAAAAGAATGGATAATCAATCCAAGCAAGCTGCATTTCTGAAGGCTGTAAAAACAATTCATTTAACTTCAACTGATGCACCTCAAACCGTTCAATTGTATCAGGAGAAGAAGGTAACACATACGGTTTTCCACAAATATCAAATGCCTTCACTTTGTAGTGATAGATGTTTTGAGCTGGCAAAACCATATTATCTAATAAAACCGTCGATTTTTTATTTTCCAACACATCCGCATCACCTATGTATTGAAAAAACCCACCATCAAAAGAAGAACGATAAACTTCAAAATAATCAACAAAATAAGAATCCGAAAGAACGCTTACTTCTATTCCATTATCTTCATCTACATTTACTTTATTTATATATGCATAAGTAGGTGGAACTACTTGAGTTGTTGTAATTGCAAATCGATTGGATCTAGAAACAGAATCCAAAGTATTGTAGGCTTGCAGTGTAAAAGTATATTTAGAAGAATAATCCACTGGATAGTTATACATAGTATCTAAAGAAGATAGCAAAACCTCATCTACTATTTCCGATCCAGTACCAATCAAATCTTTTTGATGAACAACAAGTTTAAACCCTACTTGGTTGAGCATCTCTGGATACAACTCCCACTTCAACTCGCAAATAGAATCACATAAGGCGTACATATACTTTAAATACAGAGTTGAATGTGCTTCGCTCCTAGAGCTACTGTTCCCTAAAGCATCAAAAGCAACAACACTATAAGTTTCTGTCTGAAATTGAGAATTGGAACCTTGTGTTGTGTATGATAAATTCTGCTGACCATTAACAGTGTCTAAGGGTATCCACAAACCAGCTGCATCTTGAAAATAAATAACATAACCTGCCGCTGTTGGCGCGTTATTATACCAATATATTTCTACTTGCTGACTTAATGAATCAACAGATAAATGAGTAATCGTAGGCGGATCTGGGTCCTGACCCTGAACGACTTTGCAAAAAAGAAATGTACATAAAAGTAATAATACTCTCATCTTCATGATTGAAATCTAGAAAACAAAAATACCGATAATTTATTGCTTAAACGGAAAGGTTTTGAAGTTCGTTTTTAGCTGACAGAAACTCTTGCCAAATTTCCTCTACAACTTCAGCTGCAGGCTTTATCTCATTCATCAAGCCCGATATTTGACCTACTTCTAGTTCTCCTTCTTGTAAATCACCTAAAAACATTCCTTTTTTAGCACGACCTCTTCCAAGCAAACCCCTTAACTCTTCTTGGGAAGCACCCTTTTGATAAGCAGCCTGCACTTCTTGATAAAATTCATTTTTCAACAATCGAACAGGGGTCAACTCTTTTAAAGTAAGCACTGTATCTCCTTCTTTTGCGTGAAGCACATAATCTTTAAAGTTATGATGCGCTGAAGATTCTGGAGTAGCAATGAATCTACTTCCTATCTGCACCGCCTCAGATCCTAAAGCCATAGCCGCCAACATTCCTCGTCCTGTTCCTATACCACCGGCTGCTATTAACGGAATATCTACCGATTGACGAACCATCGGAATCAAACACAGGGTAGTTGTTTCTTCCCTACCATTATGTCCTCCAGCTTCAAAACCTTCAGCCACTATAGCATCTACACCAGCTTCCATACATTTTTTTGCAAAATTCACATTACTCACAACGTGAGCGACAGTAATGCCATGATCTTGTAGGTGAGCCGTCCACTTTTTAGGATTCCCTGCCGAGGTGAATACAATTTTAACATCCTCATCTATCAAGATTTGTATATGATCATCAATCTGAGGATATAACAATGGGAGGTTTACCGCAAATGGTTTGTCGGTTGCTAGTTTGCATTTTTGAATATGGTCCTTTAATACTTCTGGATACATGGATCCTGAGCCAATAACTCCAAGCCCTCCCGCATTAGAAACAGCAGACGCAAGTTCCCAACCACTACACCAAATCATCCCCGCTTGAATAATGGGATATTTTATACCAAATAGTTTTGTTATTCTATTGCTCATTATATCTTTGTTGCAATTACGAAAGTAGCTAATTTATCATCATGAATAGAGACGAAAAAATATTTGAACTGATAGAGCAGGAAAGAGAGCGCCAAACACATGGTATCGAACTAATTGCATCTGAAAACTTTGCAAGCAATCAAGTAATGGAAGCTGCGGGCTCTGTACTAACCAATAAATATGCAGAAGGTTTTCCAAGACGCAGATATTACGGTGGGTGCGAAGTAGTAGACCAAGTTGAACAATTAGCTATTGATAGAGCTAAAGAACTGTTTGGAGTGGAATACGCCAACGTGCAGCCACACTCCGGTTCTCAAGCTAATGCAGCTGTAATGCTAGGTGTATTAAAGCCTGGTGATAAAATCCTAGGATTCAACTTAGCTCATGGTGGACATTTAACACATGGATCTCCTGTAAACTTTTCAGGAAAGCTATATCAAACAAGTTTTTATTCCGTAGAGGAAGAAAGCGGACTAGTAAATTATGATACTATTGCGGAAACTGCTGCTAAAGAAAAACCCCAATTAATTATTTGTGGTGCTTCTGCTTACTCAAGAGACTGGGACTACAAACGATTTAGAGAAATTGCTGATAGTGTTGATGCACTTCTAATGGGAGATATTTCTCATCCATCAGGTCTAATAGCTTCGGGAATCCTGAATAATCCTGTCGAGTATTGCCATATTCTAACAACTACTACTCACAAAACCCTTAGAGGGCCAAGAGGAGGTATGATTATGATTGGGAAAGACTTTGAGAATCCTTGGGGACTAACTACTCCAAAAGGAAAAATTCGTATGATGTCATCCATTATAGATTCTTCTGTATTTCCTGGCTCCCAAGGAGGACCATTAGAGCATGTAATTGCTGCTAAAGCGGTTGCTTTTGCAGAAGCACTAAAACCAGAGTTTAAAACTTACACACAGCAAGTAATTAAAAATGCAAAAGTGATGGCGCAATGTTTTGTTGAGAAAGGATATAAAGTAATTTCTGGAGGGACCGATAACCACTGTATGCTTCTTGATTTACGCTCCAAGGGGATAACTGGTAAAGATGCGGAAAACACTTTAGTACTAGCAGACATTACCGTTAATAAAAATATGGTTCCTTTTGATGATAAATCGCCATTTATTACTTCTGGAATGCGTGTTGGAACTCCTGCTATTACTACACGGGGTATAAACTGTCTCTTATACACATCTGACGCTGCCGACGATACTCCTTGTGT
>CAXDKI010000098.1:0-3750 GCA_963990215.1 uncultured Flavobacteriales bacterium
GTGAAACTCTATCTTTGAATAATGACAAAAATTAGTCCACAGATAGCGGAAAGCTGGAAGATACAATTAGCGAATGAGTTTCAACAAGCTTATTTTCAGAAACTCAAGGATTTTTTGTCATCCGAAAAGAAAAATCACACTGTTTACCCTCCAGGGGATCAAATTTTTGCTGCATTTAACCATACTCCTTTTTCGGATGTGAAAGTGGTCATTATTGGACAAGACCCATACCATGCAGCAGGACAAGCAAACGGACTTTGTTTTTCAGTAGCTGACGGTATTAAAAAACCTCCTTCATTAGTCAATATATTCAAAGAGATACATCAAGACTTAGGGCTTAATATTCCTGATTCTGGAAATTTAGAACACTGGGCGCAACAGGGCGTACTACTGCTCAATGCTACTTTAACTGTCCGCGCTAAAAACGCTGGTTCTCATCAAAAAAAAGGATGGGAACAATTTACCGACGCTTGCATCCGAAAGTTATCTTCAGAAAGACAAAACCTAATCTTTTTATTGTGGGGAAGATTTGCGCAAAACAAAGCGACATTGATTGACAGCAACAAACACCATATTTTAACAGCATCTCATCCGTCTCCTTTTTCAGCACACTCTGGTTTTTTTGGCTGCGGCCATTTTTCTAAAACTAATGAGTTACTACGACAAATGAATAAACCAACTATACAATGGGTAAAATAATTTTAACTTTCTTATTCTCCATTAGTTTGGTTTGGGCTCAAAACTCAGTACATACTGCCAACAATTATACCCTAACTAAAAAAAACACCACATACAATGAGCTATTGTATGTATCTGTAAAAGAGCAAAAGATGTACCATATCCTCAACAACAAGGTGATTAAAATATATACAATTTCTACTGCAGAAAAAGGAGTGGGAAATATAAAAAATAGTGAACAAACACCTTTAGGACTACATAGCATAAAAGAAAAGTATGGCAATACAACTCCGCTTAACGGAAGAATGATTGGTCGTGTTTTTTACGGACAAATCGCTACCATATATAATGATAGTAGTCGATCCAAAAAAGATGATGTAACTACACGCATCCTGTGGCTAAGTGGCGAAGAAGAAGGTATTAATAAAGGAGGTAATGTAGATTCTTATCAACGCTACATTTATATACATGGAACTTCGGAGGAAGGCCGACTAGGAACACCTTCCTCTCACGGATGCATACGAATGAAAAATACTGATGTACTAGAACTTTACAACAAAATAATCGTAGGAACTAAAGTTTTAATCCTTGATAAATAACTACCTTTAACCCTTCCAATTATGGATATACTCATCATTATACTGCTTCTAGCACTTATTGGATTTTCCTTTTATCAATTGAGACAAAAAGGAGGTAGTAGTAATGATAACTCCAATATCTTACAAAAAGAAAATACCGCTTTGAAAGTAACACTCAGTGCTAAAGAGCAAGATATTATCCACTTACAAGAAAAGCTGAAAGAAGTAGAGCAATCCAAAGAAGAACAAGAAGAAAGGTTAACCAAAGAGTTCGAAAACCTTGCCAACAAAATTTTAGATCAGAACTCTGAAAAGTTCAAGCAACAAAATAAAGAACAACTTGACCTCATTCTTAACCCACTAGGCAAAGAAATAGAAAAGTTTAAGCAAAAGGTGGAGGACACAAATAAAGACTACATTCAAAGAAACTCTGCCTTAAGTCAACGCATCGAGAGCTTGGAGAAACTCAACCTACAACTCAGTCAAGATGCCATTAATCTCACCAACGCTTTGAAAGGCGACTCCAAAACACAAGGAGATTGGGGTGAAATCCAATTAGAGGTTTTATTGGAAAAATCTGGATTGATGAATGGAGTTCACTTCAAAACACAAGGGGGATACAGAGATGAAGAAGGAAGACTAAAAAAACCCGATTTCATCATCAATCTTCCAGAAAAAAAGCACCTCATTATTGACTCTAAAGTTTCTTTAACGGCCTACGAAAGTTATTTTAATGCAGAAGGAGAAGCTGCACAACAAGTTGCGCTTAAGAAGCACTTAGAAAGCATCAAGAATCATTATAAAGAATTAGGCAGTAAAGACTACCCTTCTTTGTACGGAATAAATGCGCCTGATCATGTTTTAATGTTTGTCCCTATTGAACCCGCCTTGATGATTGCTTTACAAGAGGAACAGAATATTTACATAGATGCACTAGACAAAAATGTAGTGCTACTTTCCACCTCAACCCTATTAGCCACACTTAGCACCATTGCTTCTATTTGGAAACAGGAAGATCAAAAAAGAAATGTGTTAGAGATCGCTAAAGAAGGTGGCTTATTATATGATAAATTTGAAGGATTTGTAGGCGACCTTATTAAGATTGGCAATAACCTCAAAAGCTCTCAAGACAGCTACCAAGAGGCAATGAACAAACTAGTAGATGGTAGAGGAAACATAATCAAGAAAGTAGAAAACCTCAAAAAACTAGGGGCTAAAACCAAAAAGAGCTTACCACAAAATATAATTGAACGATCAAATAATGATGAAGATAACTAGGTTCGAAAATGCCATTTTTGGACTTCGTCCAATCATCGAAGCTATACAGGCTGGAAAAGAGATAGACACGCTTTTCATCCAAAAAGGATTGAAAAACGAATTATTTCAAGAGTTGTGGCAATTGGTCAGAACACACAAGGTCAACTACAAGCATGTGCCTGTAGAAAAACTGAATCGCCTAACAAGAAAAAACCACCAAGGAGTCTTTGCATTCATCTCCCCTATCAATTTTCACAAAACAGACAATGTAATACAAGATGTTTTTGAAAAAGGAGAAAACCCGCTTTTTATAATTTTAGACAGGGTAACAGATGTACGCAACTTCGGTGCAATCATTAGGACAGCAGAATGCTCTGGCGTACAAGCAGTAATTGTTCCTGAAAAAGGAAGCGCAGCCATCAACGGTGATGCACTAAAAACCTCAGCAGGTGCTTTACATAATATCCCTATTTGCCGAGAATTCAACTTAAAAGCAACCATTGAGTATTTAAAAAACTGTGGCTTGCAAATTGTAGGTTGTACTGAAAAAACGGATGATATGATTTATCAACCAGATTTCAGTGTGCCAACCGCAATAATTATGGGCTCAGAAAAAGATGGTATCTCACCAGAATATTTGAAGCTTTGCGATCATAAAGCCAAGATTCCAATCAATGGGACAATAAGCTCACTGAATGTATCTGTTTCAGCAGGAGTTATTTTATACGAAGCCGTAAGACAGAGACAATGAAATTTAACGAACTAGGTTTTCAACCACAACTACAAGAAGGACTAGATATGATGGGCTTTGAAGAACCCACTCCTATTCAGCAACAAGCCATACCGGCTATTCTAGCTAACAAAGATTTAATTGCTTGTGCCCAAACAGGAACAGGAAAAACAGCCGCTTTTGTCCTGCCTATATTAAACAAACTGTGTAGCAATCAAACTAAAAAAACCAATACCATTATAATAGCTCCAACACGAGAGTTGGCTTTGCAAATTGATAGACAAATAGAAGGTTTTAGCTACTTCACAAATTCCTCTTCTTTCGCTGTGTATGGTGGCGGAACGGGTGATGACTTTGAAGCGCAGAAAAAAGCTATTAAGAATGGAGCCGATATCTTAGTATGCACACCAGGAAGATTGTTAGCACACATGAAATTTAACTATTTTGACCCTTCTGGGGTTAAGCCTGTCTCTTATACACATCTCCGAGCCCACGAGACGTAGAGGA
>CAXDKI010000099.1:0-3722 GCA_963990215.1 uncultured Flavobacteriales bacterium
AACTCCTGCAGAAGAAGCTAAAAAAGAAAACGCAGAAGAGGATGAGCAAAAGGGTGAGTAATCACTTGTTTGCATGATAAATAAGAAGGGATAAAGCGTTTTTCGTTTTATCCTTTTTTTTGAATTTTTTTGAAATAAATAAAGAACAATGAAATATCAAAGCAAATCCGATGCAGTTCTGTTATTAGAAGATGGAACTGTTTTTTATGGAAAAGCAGCCGGAAAAGTAGGGACAGCTACTGGTGAAATTTGCTTTAATACAGGAATGACGGGTTATCAGGAAATATTTACTGATCCTTCATACTACGGACAAATTATGCTAACTACTAATGCACATATTGGTAACTACGGAATCCATGCAGATGAGATTGAATCAGATCAAATGAAAATTGCTGGATTGATTTGTAAAAACTTCAATATTCAATATTCAAGACCAGATGCCAAAGGTTCTATTCAAGAGTATTACGAAGAAGAAAATATGGTAGCTGTTTCAGACATTGATACACGCGCATTGGTTCGTCATATTCGTGATAAAGGAGCAATGAACGGAATCATCTCATCTGAAATCACAGATGTTGATGAACTGAAAAAACAATTAGCAGAGGTGCCTTCTATGGAAGGCCTGCAGCTTTGTTCTAAAGTATCTACAAAAGAAGCATACTTCTATGGTGATGAAAATGCAGCATTAAAGGTAGCGGTCTTAGATTTAGGTGTAAAGAAGAACATTCTTCGTTGTTTATCCGAAAGAGATTGTTATTTAAAAGTATTCCCAATGAATGCTACTTTCGAAGAGATGCAAGCTTGGAATCCTGATGGATACTTTTTCTCGAATGGTCCTGGAGATCCGGCGGCTATGCCAGAAGTTGTGGAAAATGTTAAGAAAGTAACAGCTACAGGCTATCCTGTGTTTGGTATTTGTTTAGGGCATCAAGCCTTAGCATTATCCGAAGGAATTGGTACTTATAAAATGCACAATGGACACAGAGGTATCAATCACCCTGTTATCAATTTAGCAACAGGAAAGTGTGAGGTGACTTCTCAAAACCATGGTTTTGGTGTAAAGGCAGAAGATGTGGAAAATCATCCAACAGTAGAAGTTACACACCGTAACTTAAATGATGATACGATTGAGGGAATCAAGATTACAGATAAAAATGCTTTTTCTGTACAATATCATCCAGAGTCTTCTCCGGGCCCACATGATTCTCGTTACTTGTTTGACGATTTTGTTACCAACATTAAAGCACATAATAACTAATGAGTCGTATAGCAAATATAAAAGCGCGTCAGGTTTTGGACTCCAGAGGAAATCCAACAGTAGAAGCAGATGTGATTACAGAAAATGGAGTATTAGGTCGTGCTGCTGTTCCTTCAGGAGCATCTACTGGAAAATATGAAGCTATAGAGTTACGCGATGGAGATAAAGGTGTTTATATAGGAAAAGGAGTACTTAAAGCAGTGCATAATGTGAATACAGCCATAACAGAAGCCTTGGTTGGTATGTATGTGAGCGACCAAGCAGCCCTTGATCGCACTATGATTGAGTTAGACGGTACTGAAAATAAAGCCAATATTGGAGCAAATGCTATGTTAGCAGTTTCTATGGCAGCAGCAAAAGCAGCAGCTTTAGAAAGTGGACAAATGTTGTTCAATTATGTTGGAGGGGTAAATGCACGAACATTGCCAGTTCCCATGATGAACATTCTTAATGGAGGTTCACATGCTGATAATAGCATCGACTTCCAGGAGTTTATGGTAATGCCTTTCGGAGCATCAAGCTTTAGTGAAGGATTGCGTATGGGAACGGAAGTGTTTCATCAATTAAAAGCAGTATTAAAAGATAAAGGATATTCTACTAATGTTGGAGATGAGGGAGGTTTTGCTCCAAACTTAGCTTCTAATACTGAGGCAATAGAATATGTGTTGAAAGCGATAGAACAAGCTGGATACCGTCCAGGAGAAGATATTTGGATTTCCATGGATGCAGCTGCTTCTGAGTTTTATAATGCAGAAGAAAAAGTATATCACTTCCACCAATCAACAGGAGAAAAATTGACTTCTGAAGAGATGGTTGCTTTCTGGAAAGATTGGACTGAAAAGTACCCGATTATCTCTATTGAAGATGGTTTAGACGAAGATGATTGGAGCGGTTGGAAATCATTAACAGAAGCAACAGGCGACAAAGTGCAGCTAGTAGGAGATGATTTGTTTGTGACTAATGTAAAGCGTTTATCACAAGGAATAGAGAGCGATACAGCAAACTCTATCTTGGTAAAAGTGAATCAAATAGGTACACTAACAGAAACCATTGAAGCTGTGCAGATGGCTCATAATAACTCTTACACTTCGGTTATGAGTCACCGATCGGGAGAAACAGAAGATTATACCATTGCTGATTTAGCAGTGGCATTAAATTGTGGTCAAATTAAAACAGGTTCGGCATCTCGTTCAGATCGTATGGCAAAATACAACCAATTGCTTCGAATTGAAGAAGCGTTAGGAGCAGATGCGATTTATCCAGGTAAGTCGTTTAAGTATGTTAAGTAAAAAAGAAAATAGAAGATAAGAAATGTCAAAAACAGCAGAGCTACATTATGATGGAAAGAGCTACCAAATTCCGGTAGTAGAGGGTACAGAAAAAGAAAAAGCATTAGATATTAGTCGTCTTCGAGCAGAATCTGGTTTAATCACGGTAGATAAAGGATTTAAAAATACAGGATCTACCGAAAGTGCGATTACTTTCTTAAACGGAGAAGAAGGAATTCTTCGTTACAGAGGGTATGCAATAGAAGATTTAGCAGAGAAATCGAGCTTTTTAGAGGTAGCATTTTTGTTGATTTATGGCGAATTACCAACAGTCGAAGAGCTGAAAGATTTCCAGGAGAAAATCGTTCATCATACATTGGTGCATGAAGATGTAAAATCTATCTTAGATGGTTTTCCTTCTAAAGCCCACCCAATGGGAGTGTTGTCATCTTTGGTATCTTCTTTAACAGCATTCTATCCAAAATCATTAGATCCTAATCGTTCTAAAGAGCAAGTAGATGGAACCATTATCCGCATTTTAGCAAAATTACCAACACTAGCCGCATGGAGCTATAAGAATAGAATGCGTCAACCCGTTGTTTATCCAAATAATAATTTAGACTATTGTTCTAATTTCTTACGTATGATGTTTGGCTTGCCAACAGAAGAGTTTAATGTGAATCCAGTAGTTTCAAAAGCATTAGATAAGTTGTTGATTTTACACGCAGATCATGAGCAAAATTGTTCGGCTTCTACGGTAAGGATTGTAGGTTCTTCTCATGCTAGTTTATACGCTTCGGTTTCGGCAGGTATTGCTGCTCTTTGGGGCCCGCTACACGGTGGCGCTAACCAAGCAGTAATCGAAATGTTAGAAGCTATTCGTAAAGATGGTGGTGATATTTCTAAGTATGTTGCTAAAGCAAAAGACAAATCGGATCCTTTCCGCTTGATGGGTTTCGGACACCGAGTATATAAAAATTTCGATCCAAGAGCTACAATTATCAAAAAAGCAGCTGATGAAGTGCTGGTGCAATTAGGAGTGAACGATCCTGTGTTAGATATCGCTAAGCAGCTAGAAGAGATTGCCTTAAAAGATGAATATTTTGTAGCAAGAGGTTTGTACCCGAATGTAGATTTCTACTCGGGTATTATTTACCGTGCTATAGGTATTCCAACAGATATGTTTACAGTAACTG
>CAXDKI010000100.1:0-3677 GCA_963990215.1 uncultured Flavobacteriales bacterium
ACTTTAGTATTTGAAAAAGAACTTTTGAAACCCAATGGAATCTTGATCGTAGAACATGAAAAACATTTAAAATTTTCCGAGCACCCTAATTTTCAAGAGAATAGGCAGTACGGTCGCGTAAACTTTAGTTTCTTTGTAGCATGATTAAGAAAGCTGTTTTTCCAGGCTCCTTCGCTCCTTTTACCAAAGGACACGAATCGTTAGTGTTACGAGCATTACCTCTTTTTGATGAAATTGTTATTGCCGTAGGCACCAATAGAGAAAAGAACGAATACTTTTCTTTGGAAAAAAGATGCAAATGGATTGAGCAAGTTTTTGCAAACGAGTCCAAGGTAAGGGTACAAAGGTATGAGGGACTGACCATTGATTTTTGCGAGAAAGTAAAGGCCAACTATATTTTAAGAGGATTGCGAAACTCTAGTGATTTTAAATACGAAAAGGGCATTGCGCAGATGAACCGATCCATGAAAAACCACATTGACACCATCTTCATCATTACCGAACCAGAAGTATCTCATATCAGCTCTACTTTGGTGCGAGATGTAGTAAAGAATGGCGGTGATGTCAGCCAGTTTATTCCTGATGGGGTGAATATTTAAAAGTCCTAAAGCTTAATATTCCCCAACACCAATTTAATATTCGGATAAGTGTTTTCTAAAGCTAATTGCACTGCTTTTTCGTTTTTCCATTCCACCAACTCAATACCTTCTTCTGTTTGTGGTATTAAAGGATTTTCGTCTGTACAGCCCATCAAAAACCAATAGGTTATTTTTAGCATGTTTTCTCCGCATTGTCGATAAGTATGATAGGTAGCGGGTAATTCTTTTACAATGGTTAATTGGCTTATTCCACACTCCTCATTTACTTCACGGACTGCACATACCGCAATAGATTCATTGATTTCTAACTTTCCTTTCGGTAAATCCCATTTACCATTACGATAAATAAACAGCAATTCTTGATTTTTCATCACCACTCCTCCTGCAGCTTCTATCACTGTAAAGTTTTGTTTAAACGCTTGCCAAGCAAGCTCTACATCAGATGCTTGCACATAACAACAAGGCACTTCTCCACGCACCAGCTTATTCACCACTTTTCTCCAAGGAAAATTGAGCGAATAAGTCATTGGATTTGGAGCAGAACAAGCTACTTTTTTGTCAATGACTAATGGGCGGTTGTTGATAAAAACTTCATACATTTGCGGCATGATTTTAAACGCAGATATCGCCCAGCAAATTGCAAAATCATTATTGCAAATCAAAGCCGTTATCTTACAACCTAACAAACCCTTTACTTGGGCTTCCGGATGGAACTCTCCCATCTATTGCGACAACCGAATTACCCTTTCTTTTCCTGAAGTAAGAACTTACATCAGACAAGAAATGACAAAAGCCGTAGTAGAAAAATACGGTAAGCCAGATGTAATTGCCGGAGTAGCTACAGGCGCCATTGCACAAGGTGTATTGGTAGCGCAAGAGTTAGGCGTTCCTTTCATCTATGTGCGTGCTTCTGCCAAAGGACACGGTCGTCAAAACCTCATTGAAGGAAAAGTAGAAAGCGAACAATCAGTTGTGGTTATTGAAGACTTGATCAGTAGCGGAAAAAGCAGTTTGGCTGCAGTAGATGCGCTAAGAGAAGCAGGTGTTAATGTAAAAGGAATGGGCGCCATCTTTACTTATGGTTTTGAAGCATCAACACAAAACTTTAAAAATGCCGATTGCGAACTATTTACTTTAGGGGATTACGATAGCTTAATTGAACAAGCTTTGGCCAAGCGTTACATTTCGGAAAAAGATGTGGCTATACTTAAAGATTGGCGCAAAGATCCTGCAAACTGGAAAAAATAAAACCATGACAAGAATAGAAAGCCAGCAAGTAGCTGTTAACAAATCGGCAGAAGAAATTTATAACTTCATCAGCAACTTCAATAATTTTGAGCAATTGATGCCAAGTTCTGTTGAAGACTTAGAAACGACCGAAGACACTTGCTCTTTTTCTATCAAAGGAATGCCAACTATTCGCTTAAAAATTGGTGAGAAAACACCTTTTACACATGTATCTATGGTAGCTGATGGCGGTCAGATTGCGTTCAGCTTAAACTGTAGTTTAGTAGCAGATGGATACAACTGCAAAGCACAATTATTTTTTAAAGCTGAGCTGAATATGATGATGAAAATGATGGTAGAAAAACCATTAACCAACTTCTTAAACATCTTAGTGGACAGGTTGAAAGAAATCAACTAACAAACTCCACTTCACCCATAGCATATACTGCTGTTTGTCCTTGATGTAACAGTTTTATTTTACCCGTTTTATCCACTGCTAAAATTTGAGCTTCAAAGCGCTTATTCCCTACTTGAAAAGTTTGCATTTGTTGATACCGATACAAAATGGAGTGATATTCGGCATCAATCTTTTCGAAGTGACCGGCCTTAAACTGCATGTATCGTTTTTCTATGTAATAGCAGAACTCTTCCAACACAAATTCCAAATCAAAAGCTTGCTGTAAAGCTTGTTTTAAAGAAACTGCACAAAGTAAATCTTTAGCAAACTCTTCTTGATTTAAATTGACACCCACACCAACTACTACCTCTTGCAATAAACTCCCTCTTAAACTATTTTCTATCAGTATTCCTGCTACTTTTTTATCTTCAATATAAATATCGTTTGGCCACTTTATTTTCGATTCCACTCCTAAAGAAGCAATACCTTCACACACGCCTAAAGCAACCGCTTTGTTGAGAAAAAATTGCTCCGAAACATTCACCTTTGGCTTAAAGATAATACTGAATGGTAACGATTTTCCTTCCTCTGACAACCACAATTTCCCTCTCTGCCCTTTCCCTTGAGTTTGCAAAGGAGTCCACACCACAGTTCCATCAGGAATCGACTTATCCGATAACAATTCCCAACAGTAATCGTTAGTGGATGAAAGCCATGAAAACTTCAATAAATTATGTCCAACAAATAAGGTTTTCATACCAAGCAAATGAACGAATAAAATTCGTTATTTTGCAAAGAATTTAGAACCGAAAAAAACGGAGTAAAATAGTAGATGAGTAAAAAGAAGATGCTGGATGCAGTCGACATTCTTGCCAATGTGATTATAAAAGGAATGCAAGAAAATAAGGCGAAAGAAATTGTGAGTTTGAACCTTAAAGAAATTGAAACAGCTGTTTGTGATTATTTCATTATATGTCACGGAACATCTAACACCCATGTTTCAGCCATAGCAAATTCTGTAATTGACGAAACCATCAAAAATATAAATGACAAACCTTTCAATAGAGAAGGATTGGAAAACGGTGAATGGATTTTGTTGGATTATGGAAATGTGGTAGTTCATGTTTTCCAAAGAGAAATAAGAGCCTTTTACAACATCGAAAAATTATGGGGAGATGCTGACATCGACCACATCAAAGACATAGCATAAATATGGAGAACAAACAACCAAATAAACCAAAAGGAACCAAATTTAATTTTTATTGGATTTACGCCATTATAGCGGTTATCTTTTTTGGTATTCAGTTAATGAGCGCCAACACTAGCATTAAAGAAATTAGCTGGCAAGAATTCAACACAGAAATGCTTCAAAATCATGATGTAGAAAAGGTGGTTATCTTAAACAAGGAGCTGTCTCTTATACACATCTGACGCTGCCGACGATACTCCTTGTG
>CAXDKI010000101.1:0-3676 GCA_963990215.1 uncultured Flavobacteriales bacterium
TCTACTGCTGTTTCTGCTTCCACATACTTGTTTCCGTCATAAAAATAAGCAGGTATGCGCTGTCCCCACCAAAGCTGACGAGAAACACACCAATCCTTGATATTTTCCATCCAATGACGGTAAGTATTTTTAAACTTAGCTGGATGAAACTGAATGTTGTCATTCATCACATTATCAAAAGCAGGCTTAGAAAATTCTCCCATTTTGAAAAACCATTGCATAGATAGCTTTGGTTCAATAACAGCATCTGTTCTTTCAGAAAAACCAACTTTGTTTTGGTAATTTTCTGTTTTTATTAAATACCCTTTTGCATCTAAGTCCTTGACAATTTGTTTTCTTACCTCAAATCGATCTTGCCCCACATAAAGTTGAGCCGCCTCACTAAGCGTTCCATCATCATTTAAAATATCAATGGTTTCTAAAGAGTGCTTATGACCTAGCTGATAATCATTTATATCATGAGCAGGGGTAATCTTCAATGCACCAGTGCCAAATTCCATATCTACATACTCATCAAAAATCACTGGTATGCTTCGACCGATTAACGGAACAATGGCTTTTGCTCCTTTCAAGTGTTTATATCGTTCGTCATTTGGATTCACACAAATTGCAGAGTCTCCTAAAATAGTTTCAGGACGAGTAGTAGCAATGATTAGTTTTTCATGGCTAACTTCAATATCATAAGCAATATGGTATAATTTAGAATTCACTTCCTTATGGATTACCTCCTCATCAGAAAGTGCTGTTTGTGCAGCGGGGTCCCAATTTACCATTCGAACACCTCTATAGATAAGTCCCTTTTGATGAAGGTCCACAAACACATTGATAACCGCAGCACTCATATCCTCATCCATAGTAAACTTAGTACGCTCCCAATCGCAAGAAGCTCCTAACTTCTTAAGCTGTTCTAGGATAATTCCTCCATGCTTTTCTTTCCATTCCCAAGCGTGTTGTAAAAACTCATCTCTAGACAATGAATACTTATTAATTCCTCCTTTGGCTAATTTTTGAACAACTTTAGCTTCAGTAGCAATAGATGCATGATCCGTTCCGGGAATCCAACAAGTATTGAACCCTTGCATACGAGCTCTACGAATCAATACATCCTGCAAGGTATTATTCAACATATGGCCCATATGTAATACTCCTGTTACATTAGGAGGAGGCATTACAATTGTATAAGGCTCTCGTTCGTCTGGAGTAGAATGAAAATATCCTTTTTCCATCCAATGCGAATACCACTTATCCTCTACTTTCTTTGGTTCGTATGTTTTAGCAATGCTCATTGCAAATTGTTCAATTAAAAATCAAGGGGTAAATTTACTAATTTACCCCTAATAACATTCTATATAAATTAGCAATTGAGTTCAAACAATAAATTGCTACATTTGTAGTTCATACACAAGAACTATTTTGAAAAAAATAAAATGAAAAAAGTTTTACTCACATTAGGGTTAATTGTAGCTTGTTTTGGTCTTTACGCACAAGATGCTACAGAAGGTGGTCCTCAGATGAAATTTGAAACACCTGTAATTGATTATGGAACTATTGAGCACAAAGCAGACGGTCAACGCGAATTCGTTTTTGCAAACACTGGAGATGCTCCATTGTTTATTTCTAATGCTAGAGGTTCTTGCGGATGTACGGTTCCTACTTGGCCAAAAGAACCTATTTCACCTGGAGAAAAAGGAAAAATCGGTGTTAAATATGACACTAATAGAATTGGAAAATTCACCAAGACCATCACATTGACAACAAACACGGTACAGAAAAATAAAATCCTGACGATAAAAGGGGAAGTTTTAAAACCTGCTGAAGCACCCCACGCTCCTAGCAAGCCTAAAAAATCTCCTTTAGAAGTTAACTAAAAATTAATCGTTTTTTTACGACCTTTATACCCCCAAATTGGGGGTTTTTTTATTAAACTAAATCATTATGCCAAGAATATCAGATAAAGGGATACGTATGCCAGAATCACCAATTCGTAAATTGGTGCCGTTTGCTGAAGCAGCTAAAAAAAAAGGTAAAACTGTTTTTTACCTTAACATTGGCCAACCAGACATTGAAACTCCTGAAGTAGCATTAGACGCTATTCATAATTTTAACGATAAGATTGTTGAATATAGCCATTCTGCTGGTTTCGAAAGCTATCGCAAAGGGCTCGCTTCATACTATCAAAATTTAGGTATTGACATTAACCATGAGAACATCATGATAACCACAGGTGGGTCAGAAGCACTTTTGTTTGGCTTGAATAGTTGTTTAGATGCAGGTGATGAAATCATCATTCCTGAACCGTTTTATGCCAATTACAACGGATTTTCTATTTCAGCTGGAGTTAATGTTAAACCTATTGCCACCAACATCAACAATGGATTTGCACTGCCTCCTATTGAAGAGTTTGAAAAACTAATCACTCCAAAAACAAAAGCTATTCTAATATGTAATCCTGGAAATCCAACAGGGTATTTATATTCTAAAGAAGAATTAGAAACACTTAAAGACATTGTTATTAAACACGATCTATTCTTATTTGCTGATGAGGTGTACCGAGAGTTCTGCTATGATGGGAACCAACACCATTCAGTATTGAATATGGAAGGCATAGAAAAAAATGCCATCGTTATCGATTCTACTTCCAAACGCTACTCTATGTGTGGAATTCGTGTAGGGTGTATCGTTTCTAAAAACAAAGAAGTAATGGGTACCGCCTTGAAATTTGCACAAGCGCGTTTATCCCCTCCTACATTTGGACAGGTTGCTGGAGAAGCTGCTCTTAACACCCCTATTTCTTATTTTGAAGAAGTAAGTGCTGAGTATGTGGAGCGTAGAGATTTACTGATTGAGGGTCTTAATAAAATTGAAGGTGTAGTTTGCCCAAAGCCAAAAGGAGCTTTTTATTGTATTGCCGAACTACCTGTAGATGATGCCGACAAATTTGCACAATGGCTGTTGGAAGATTTCGCTCATGAAGGGGAAACCATTATGGTAGCACCAGCTGCAGGATTTTATTCTACCACAAACACAGGTACTAAGCAAGTTCGAATTGCTTATGTACTGAACAAAGAATCATTGCAAAAGGCAGTTAAATGTTTAGAGGAGGCTTTGAAAGTTTACCCAGGAAGAACACTATAAACAGTGGATTTAAAACAACATCAACTCGATAACCAAAGAGTTAAAAAGGAGAATGTTAAATTCTTTAAACAACTCAAAAAAGTTAAACCAAAGGTGCTGGATAAGTATATTCATGCAATACATGAAGAGACTTTTTCTTGTATTGATTGCTTACAGTGTGCTAACTGCTGTAGTACAACAGGCCCTCTTTTTACCGATAAAGACATTAGCAGAATAGCAAAATATCTAAGTATGAAACCTTCGGATTTTACCGAACAATTCTTGCACATTGATGAAGACAATGATTATGTTTTACAATCTGTCCCTTGCACTTTTTTAGATGCTGACAATCGCTGTTCTATATACCATGTGCGACCAAAAGCGTGCAGAGAATATCCACACACAGATCGTATGAAGCAATATCAGTTGCTTAAACTCACTGAAAAAAATGTAAGTATTTGCCCAGCTGTTTTTCAAATAGTTGAAAAGCTGAAAAATCAGTTAAAATAGGCTGTTAAATTTTAATATTTTATATTTAATCATTAGTTATGAAATATTACAA
>CAXDKI010000102.1:0-3658 GCA_963990215.1 uncultured Flavobacteriales bacterium
TTTGCAGCTTCTGTTTTGGCGCAAAACATAGGTAGGCAAATCACTTCTTATAATAGCGTAAACGAAGCATTGCCTTTTGAAGTTAAACTAGGATTATCTAAAAAGTTAGAGCATTTGCCTTTTCGTTTTTCTATCGGATATAATCATTTAGAAACTTGGGATTTAAGCTATCATTACAATCTAACAGTTACGACCGATCCTATAACAGCAGACGAGGTTGTAAATACAGTAAGTTTCGGGCAGAAACTGTTTCGTCACTTCACAACCTCAGGAGAATTAAGTATTGGCAAACATTTGCAATTACTCATGGGCTATGACGCACAGCGTAGGCATGAACTTACCGTTAATTCCTTTTTAGGCATGGTGGGCTTTTCTTGGGGTATTGGGATTAAAATGTCTAATTTTCAGATCAATTACGGAAGAGCAACTTATCACTTAGCAGGTGCGCCTAATTATTTCTCGCTAAGCACCAACCTTTCTAAGTTTTACAAACGCTAATGAAAAAGATAAACATAGCAATAGACGGTCATTCTTCTTGTGGAAAAAGTACCATTGCTAAGCAGTTGGCTCAACACTTTTCCTATCTATATGTTGATACAGGAGCCATGTACCGAGCAGTGTGTTTGTACTGTTTACAAAATGAGATAATGTTAGATGGCGTAATAGATGAAGAAAGATTATTGAGGGAGCTGAATCAAATAGAAGTTTCTTTCCACTACAACAGCGATAAAAATGCATCCGAAACATATCTTAATGGTGTGAATGTGGAGCAGGATATTAGAGGATTGTGGGTGTCGGAGAATGTAAGTAAGGTAAGCAAGATAAAAGCTGTTCGAGAAAAAATGGTATCCATTCAACAAGCCATAGGTCAGCATAAAGGAGTGGTGATGGATGGTAGAGATATAGGAACGGTTGTTTTTCCAGATGCTGAATTGAAATTGTTTGTCACAGCCTCTTTAGAGGAAAGAGCACGCAGGAGGTATACAGAGCTAGATGACGTTTCTTTAGAGGATGTTATTAAGAATTTAGGCGATAGAGATTTTGATGATAGTACACGCGCTGAAAATCCTTTGAAACAAGCAGAGAATGCAATAGTGATTGATAACACTAAACTATCGATGGATGAGCAGTTTAAACTTATCTTAAAGTATTGCGAGCAAGCTGTGAAGTAAACTCTTCTAAAACGCTATCTATAGAGCGTGTTCCTTCAAAATAAGAGAGTAATTTTTGAAGTACTTTATCTACAATAGCATCTGGGCAAGATGCACCACTCGTCAATATTATTTTTAGTTTATCTTTTTCAGGTAAAAAGTTATGTGTTTGTAGCATTTCTTTGGTTCCATAATGAAAGTGCTGTATCAGGTCTTGCGACAATATTTCTTCTTCTGTTTTAATGAAGTATGTAGGTAGTTTTTCTTCGCAAAGCTCTACTAAATGCGAGGTATTCGAGCTGTTGTATCCTCCAACCACAATTGCTAAGTCCGCTTCTTTTTTTAGTAGACCGTACGTTGCTTTTTGGTTTTCGTTGGTGGCATAGCACAATGTGTCACGGGTATCTGCAAAATGTGTTTTATAGTTTTCTTCTCCGTAACGTTCAACAATAATCGATTTAAAGAATTCAGAAATTTCTTCTGTTTCGCTAGCCAGCATAGTCGTTTGGTTTACTACTCCAATTTTCACCAAATCCTTTTCAGGATCAAAACCTTCAGAGTGTTTATTTTTAAAGAGCTCATAAAACTCCTCTTTTTTTCTAGTCCCACTGATAAATTCAGCTAGTACTTTTGCTTCTTCCATATCTAGAATAACTAAGGAAGGAGCATTTTGGTTGGAGTGCGAAAAAGTAGCTCTTGTTTCCTCATGCCTATACTTCCCATGTATGATGATAGTAAAGTCTTTTTTACCAATGTTTTCGGCTTTTTTCCAAACACGTGTTACAAAAGGACAAGTCGTATCGTAGGTTTGCAAGGAAACGCCTTTTTTTTCTAGTAATTTTTGTATTTTAATGGTTGTTCCAAAAGCAGGAGTCACTACTATATCATCACTGCTAATGTCATCCCAATCAATTAGTTGATTCCCTTGTGTATCCATAATGAATTTTAACCCCTTTGCTTGTAAATCGTCATTTACAGTAGGGTTGTGTATCATTTGGCTTAGAAGGTAAATATTTTTGTTTGGGTTTTCTTCAATAGCTCTGTAAGAAATTTCAATAGCATTTTCTACTCCATAGCAAAATCCAAAATGCCTAGCTAGGTGAAACTGTACCGGTCCAAAATCAACAATAGTAGGAGAGAAATCCTTCTTTTTAGGATCCAATTCTTTACGACTCTTCTTAATCGTCCCAATAATAGGCGAGCGGTAGAAATTGGGTATGTCGAAATTTTTCATTGAGTGCAGATATATGCACGCAAAAATAGGTAAATTTGAATTGATTTATGAGTGATATTAAGGATTACAGAACGGACTATTGTAAGCAAGAGTTAAACCGCAAGGATTTACCTGAAAATCCTATTCAACTTTTTGATGCTTGGCTGCAAGAAGCAATGGATACGATAGAGAAAGATGCGAATTCTTTTACTTTATCTACAATAGATGCAAATTCTTTTCCAAGTACTCGAGTTTTATTATTGAAAGAAGTTACTGATGAAGGTTTTATGTTCTTTACGAACTATAACAGTCATAAAGGAAAGGAGATAGAAGTAAATCCAAAAGTAGCACTCAACTTTTTTTGGCCTTCTTTAGAAAGACAGGTGCGCATACAAGGTGTAGTGGAAAAAGTGTCGAAAACAGTATCGGACGCTTATTTTGAAAGCAGACCGTATAAAAGTCGAGTAGGCGCCTGGGCTTCAGAGCAAAGTAGTACATTAGAATCTAGAGCATATTTGGAAGAACGATACTTGCATTTTTCTAAAAAATACCCAGAATATGTGCCGCGACCTCCACATTGGGGCGGTTATTTGGTAAAACCACAAAAAATAGAATTTTGGCAAGGGCGCAGTAGTCGTTTGCACGACCGTTTTTCTTTTGATTTTTCTAAAGGTAAATGGACTGCTAATAGATTAGCTCCTTAATTTCTATTTCTCAAAAAATTTTCTTCTAAAATTTCGGATCGGTCTATTGAGTAGCGTAACCAGTTTAGTAGTGTTTGCTCTTTAGCTGATTCGCTCAGTTGCCAATCAATTTTTTCTTGGCGTAATTGATGGCTGAGGTGTTGTAAACAAACGCCTGCTGCTACCGATAAGTTAAAGCTTTCGGTAAATCCGTACATGGGTATTTTCAAGAACTCATCGGATTCTTGTAAGGCAACATCCGTCAGTCCTTCCATTTCTGTGCCAAACAGTAGAGCTGTTTTCCCTTTTGTGAGGTCAAAGTCCTGTAAGTTGCAATTGTTTTTGTGTGGGGTGGTGGCCACTATTCGGTAACCTTCCTTTTTTAGTTTTTGGATGCAATGCAAAGTACTGTTCTCTTCCTCATTGTAGCGCTGTATATTGAGCCATCTAGAAGAGCCCATGGCTACTTCTCTATCAGGAGTAAATTCGTTATAGTTTTCTATTACATGAACATCTTGTATACCAAAGCAATCGACCGATCGTAATACGGCACTGGCATTGAGGGGTTGATAAATATTTTCTAAAACAACAGTGATATATTGGGTTCGTTC
>CAXDKI010000103.1:0-3658 GCA_963990215.1 uncultured Flavobacteriales bacterium
AGATGTAGTTTTGGAAGATTCAACAACGGAAAATGAGCCAACAGAACAAGCGCCCCAAGCAACTATCAATTTTGAAGAGGGAACTCCAATTATCAATTTCGATTTAGAAACAGAAGAAGAGGAGCAAGAGGCAGAAATTACAGAAGCTTTAGTAACTACAGAGGGGGAGGTTTTGATGGAGCAAGAAGAAGTTGCGCCAATGAGTTTTGAGATCAAGGAGGTAGAAGCGCAAGAAGACGCTCCTGTTGTTCATGTTTTAGAATTGGATGAGGTGGATGTGGAAGCAAATCTTCCAGAAGAAATAATTCCTGATTTAAAGGACGAGAAAGAATTTTCTCAAACACCAATCAATCATGAAATTTCTGCCGAACAAATGGCTATTAGAAGCCGTGAGCGTATAGATCGTTTACGTGACATTAGCTTTAAATTACGAACGCCATCTGGTTTGACAGATTTAGAAAATGAACCAGCATACAAGCGTAGAAATATTGAGTTAGAAGACGTTCCTCACTCTTCAGAATCAGAGGTAGCACAGTACACTTTAAGTGAAGACAATGATAATAATGTAGGGATTAAGCCAAACAACTTCCTGCATGATAATGTGGACTAATGATAGATATTAATAAGGAAATTAAAGCGGCTATGTTAGCCAAAGATAGTGTGCGCTTAGCGAGTTTGCGTGCTGTCAAAACAGCCTTTATGATGGCTGAAACCGAGAAAGGTGCAGACGATTTAACTACTGAAGGACAGTTGAAAATTATTAAAAAACAGGTGAAGCAACGCAAAGATGCCGCAGCTATTTATCAAGAGCAAGGTCGTGCAGACTTGGCTGAGGATGAAATAGCACAGGTAGCTGTTTTGGAAAGCTTCTTGCCTGAGCAAATGAGTGAGGAGGAGATCGAAAAATTAGTGAAAGGAATCATTGCAGATTTTGGAGCTTCTTCAATGGCTGACATGGGTAAAGTAATGGGTATGGCTAGCAGGCAATTGTCAGGTCAAGCCGATGGTAAAGTCATAGCCGCTAAAGTCAAACAATTACTCGCATAGATTAAAAAAAGTTATTAGGTTTCGAAAAGTCCTACTCCTAGTGGAGTGGGGCTTTTTATTTCCATTCCCAACTATCCACCAAATGGTAGATGTCTGCTTTTAAGAAATCACTAACAGGTTTGATGGAGTCGGTCATTTCTGTATTGAAGTAAAGTGCTCCGCGCACAAATTGATGAGCACTATCTGTTAAGTAAAACTGAATAGCGGTTGCTGTGCTTCCTTCAAAATCGTATACAATTCCGAATACCTTTTTCTCGGGGTTTTGGTAAGGTTGTTCACTTATTCCTTCTGCCACTCTGCTGTGTTTGTAAGCCAAATCATGCGAGTTGTTAATGTGTTCGTGTAGGTTGTTTTGAACTGTTTTATAACTCATGTGTAAAGTGCCGTTTAGTTCAGGAAACTGCACATTAAACCAACAATATTCTTCTCTATTTTCTATTTCAGCATAATGTCCGTATTCAAAAATGAAAGGACAGTTTAAATCACTCTTTTGATACTCTTTTTCAGGTAGGTCTATTCGAAAAAAACCTCTTGGCTTTGGAGTGTAGTCGATACTGCAGCCAATTAAAAAAAGCATTGTAAATACGTAGGCTGCTTTACCCATCAATACTAAGTTTAACGCGTTTTACTCTTCTTTGATCAACACTTTCTATGGTGAAAGTGTATGGTTTGTATGCTAATACTTCTCCTTTTTCTGGAATGTTTCCTTTCAACTCTAAGATAAGTCCCGCTAGAGTATCGGTATCACCTTTTACATCATCAAAGTAATCAATTTCTCCATCAATTGTTTTAAGTACATCGTTTAAAGATGTTTTTCCTTCAAAGATGTAATTACTATTGTCTAGTTTCGAGAAAATGATGCCGTCATCATCAAACTCATCATTGATTTCTCCAACAATCTCTTCAATAATATCTTCAAGCGTAACGATTCCGGAAGTTCCTCCGTATTCATCTACCACTATGGCTAGGTGTATTTTTTTCTCTTGAAATTCTTTTAAGAGGTCGTCAATCATTTTGCTTTCAGGGACAAAAAATGGAGTTCGCACTAAGCTCTTCCAATCAAATTTTTCTTCTTTGATGTGTGGCAGCATGTCTTTAATATAAATCACGCCTAATATTGTGTCGAAGTTTTCTTTATAAACAGGAATTCTAGA
Source organism: uncultured Flavobacteriales bacterium (assembly GCA_963990215.1). GTDB lineage: Bacteria > Bacteroidota > Bacteroidia > Flavobacteriales > UBA7312 > UBA7312. Next base: position 2,202 of record CAXDKI010000103.1, read on the forward strand.
ATATCCAGAGCTGACTACTAATTTTTTAACCTCTTCAAAAGAGTTTTGCTCTTCAATAGCAATTACATCCACTCTTGATTTCATAATTTCCTTCACATCAATATTGCCAAACTCTACAATACTTCTTAAGATGCGCTTTTCCTCTTCATTAGTGTCGTTTTCGCCAGCTAAATCCAATGCTGTGGAAAGTTCATCTACTGAAATTTGATATCCCTTGTTTTGAAATCGCTTTTCTATTACAGAAGTTGTGGCAACCAATGCGCTGCTTATAGGAGCAAAAATCTTACTCAGAATGTTGATAGGTATGCTCATAAAGGACGCAAAATCCATCGCGTTTTGATTCGCGAAAACCTTAGGAATAACCTCACCTAATAGTAAAAGAAGAAAGGTAACTACTACTACTTGAATAATGAACTCCAAAATAGGAAACCCATTGAAATTAAAAAGTCCTGCTGTGATATAGGTGGATATTATAATAATGGCCACATTCACAAAATTATTAGTGATGAGAATAGTGGCTAATAAATAGTTTGGGCGATGCAGTAATTTTTTTATTAATTCTTGTCCTTTGGACATGTCTTTCTCTTGCCACTTATTTGGATTAAGTGAAAAAAAGGCTACTTCAGAACCTGAAATGAGTGCCGAACATAGCAATAGCAAAAACATAGCGCCTATTGCTAAAGTTAATTCCCAGTTTAGTGGGTTCAAGAAAGTTTCTTGTAATAATAAGATGCGCTGCTGCGGGTCTTCGTCCAAATTTTTACAATTTCGTTACACTAAAAAGGAAGGTCGTCTCCTGGTTCTGGTGTAGGGAGTTCTGTTTCTTTTACCATTGTAGGAGTAGCTTCTACTTGCTCGGACTTCCTCCCACCTAACATTTCCAAATTGTCGCACAATATCTCGGTGATGTAACGTGTATTTCCATCTTTATCTTCCCAAGATCTGGTACGTAAACGGCCCTCAATGTAAACGCTAGCACCCTTTTTAATGTAGGGCTCTACCACTTTTGCGGCTAGTCCACCACGCGTTACCACAGTGTGCCATTCGGTGTGCGTTACTTTTTCTCCACTTTCTTTACGCGTAAAGGTTTCGGAGGTTGCTAAAGGAAATCGTGCTAGTGACCCGCCATTTTCAAAGTGGCGAACTTCTGGGTCTTTTCCCAGGTTCCCAACTAAAATTACTTTGTTAACACTTGCCATTTTTTATGTTTTAAGGTTATCTACCAAATATAACACATTAACACGAATTTGTCAATTCTTTGTCTTGCAAAAATAACTCAATTAGACGAGGTATGGGGTATTGTTCTAAATCTTCTAGTTGAATTTTTTGAGTGTTTTTTAATGTTGGTTCTACTAAGGTTTTTACGCTCCAAAAACGAGCAAAAATGGTTCTATGACTTAGGATGTGTTTGTATTCTGTCTCTTATACACATCTCCGAGCCCACGAGACGTAGAGGA
>CAXDKI010000104.1:0-3650 GCA_963990215.1 uncultured Flavobacteriales bacterium
AACAACTAGAACAGCTTTCTAACGGTAATCTATCTCTTCCTGAAGGTACCGAACTTACATCTGCAGCCGTCTTGAAAAAAGTCAGCAATAACAGAAAGAAAAAACAAAATAACAAACACCGTAATAAACGCTACTAAATGGGATCATTCATCATTGAAGGTGGACATAAACTGAAAGGGGAAATTCAGCCACAAGGAGCCAAAAACGAAGCACTACAAATTTTATGCGCAGTGCTACTTACAACAGAAAAAGTTATCATCAACAATGTTCCTGATATTGTTGATATCAATATCTTGATTGAACTACTAAAAGACCTTGGAGTAAAAGTTGAAAAACTAAGCAAATATAGCTATTCTTTCCAAGCAGATGAAATCAACTTGGACTACCTTACTTCTGATGAATTCAAAGAAAAAGGCACACGCATTCGCGGCTCCATAATGATAGTTGGACCGCTTTTAGCGCGTTTCGGAAAAGGGTTTATCCCAAGACCTGGTGGCGATAAAATTGGAAGAAGAAGACTCGACACACACTTCATCGGATTCCAAAGATTAGGAGCTGAATTCGAATATGACAGTAAAGAGAGTTTTTACAGAGTTACTACCAAAGGATTAAAAGGCACTTATATGCTTTTAGATGAAGCGTCTGTAACAGGAACAGCTAATATTGTTATGACAGCAGTGATGGCTAAAGGAACAACCACTATCTATAATGCTGCCTGCGAGCCATACCTACAACAGTTATGTAAAATGCTAAACAGCATGGGGGCGAATATTCAAGGCATTGGCTCTAACCTTCTTACTGTTGAAGGTGTTGATTACCTAGGCGGTTGTGAACACACCATTCTTCCAGACATGATTGAAATTGGCTCGTTTATTGGATTAGCTGCAATGACTCAATCTGAAATCACTATTAAAAATGTTAGTTGGGACAATTTGGGAGTTATTCCATCGGTGTTTCAAAAATTAGGAATTAAACTCGAACAAAAAGGTGATGATATTTACATTCCTTCACAAGATTCTTACGAAATAGAAAACTTCATTGATGGATCTATCTTAACCATTGCCGATGCGCCTTGGCCAGGATTTACTCCTGACCTACTAAGTATCATCTTAGTAGTTTCTACACAGGCAAAAGGAAGTGTGCTTATTCATCAAAAAATGTTTGAAAGCCGTCTATTCTTTACAGATAAGCTGATTGATATGGGAGCGCAAATTATATTATGTGATCCACACAGAGCTTCCGTTATTGGCTTAAACCGAAAAACACCACTACGTGCTACAACCATGACTTCGCCTGACATTAGAGCAGGAGTATCTCTATTGATTGCTGCACTTTCTGCAGAAGGAACCAGCACTATTCATAACATTAACCAAATTGATAGAGGATATCAAAAAATTGACGATAGACTAAAAGCTTTAGGTGCTAAAATTCAGCGTGTAGAATAATACAAACAAAAAAGAGCAAACGCTATTTTGTCAGAGGCAGTGAGAAATCACTGCCTTTTTTGTGAACTGCTGACATATTGTCCCCTTTTATATCTTTGGCACCTCATTTGCAATAATAAAAAGCAAACTAAAAATACTCAACATGAGCAAAAAAGAAGAGCAAGAAAAAGTGGAAGAAGTAAAGCAAGAAGAACAAGTGCAGCAAGAAGAAGTAAAAGAGCTTACTCCGGAAGAGAAATTTGCTGAGCTTAACGATAAACACTTACGCCTACATGCTGAATTTGAAAACTTTAAAAGAAGAACAATAAAAGAACGCATCGAACTTTATAAAACTGCTGGGGAAGATGTTTTAACAACACTTCTACCTATCCTTGATGATTTCGAAAGAGCCATTAAAGCAAAAACAGATGCCGGAGAAGAACTGAAAGAAGAGGAAGGCGTATTACTAATCTACAACAAAATGAAGTCTTCTTTAGATCAAAAAGGTTTAAAAGCCATGGAAGATGCTATCGGGGAAGAACTCAATACCGATTTCCACGAAGCCATCACTAACATCCCAGCTCCTACTGAGGATATGAAAGGAAAAATTATTGATGTTATTGAAAAAGGATATTTCCTAAACGATAAAGTAATTCGCTACGCTAAAGTGGTAGTTGCCAACAACGAATAATATGAGCAAAAGAGATTATTACGAAGTATTGGGTGTTTCTAAAGGAGCCAGCGAAAGCGAAATCAAAAAAGCATATCGAAAAATGGCTTTGAAATACCATCCGGACAAAAATCCAGATGATAAAGATGCCGAAGAAAAATTCAAGGAAGCTGCGGAAGCATACGAAGTTTTAAGTAGTCCAGAGAAAAAACAACGATACGATCAGTTTGGACATGCTGGAATGGCCGGATCCGCAGGAAGTGGATTCGGTGGTGGAATGAATATGGAAGACATCTTCTCTCAATTTGGAGACATCTTTGGAGGAGGCGGTGGTGGCTTCGAGAGTTTTTTTGGCGGTGGTGGCCGTGGTGGCAGGCGAAGAGTAAAAGGAAGCAACCTCCGTATTCGCATCAAACTAAAACTAGAAGAAGTTGCTAATGGTGTAGACAAAAAGATAAAAGTTCAAAAACTGGTTCAAGCAGATGGTGTGACCTATAAAACTTGTGGCACATGTCATGGAAGTGGGCAGGTTACTAGAGTAGCCAACACCATACTTGGACAAATGCAAACAGCTAGCACTTGTCCAAGTTGTCACGGACAAGGGAAACTAATTGATAAACGACCAAAAGGAACAGATGCTAATGGAATGTTAAAACAGGAGGAAGTTGTCAGTATCAATATTCCTGCAGGAGTAGAAGATGGTATGCAACTCAAAGTTTCTGGAAAAGGAAACGCTGCTCCATTTGATGGTATTCAAGGAGATTTATTAGTGCTAATAGAGGTAGAAGAACACGAGGATTTAAAACGAGAAGGACAAAACCTTCACTACGATTGTTACATCAATATGGCTGATGCTGTACTTGGGTCTAGCGTAAAAATCCCTACTGTTAACGGAAAAGTAAAAGTGAAGATTGAAGAAGGAACGCAAAGCGGGAAAATTCTACGCTTAAGAGGAAAAGGATTGCCAAGCGTAAATGGATATGGAACAGGAGATTTACTTATCCACATCAATGTATGGACTCCACAAAACCTATCGAAAGAAGAGAAATCATTCTTTGAAAAGTGCAGAGAATCTAAAAGTTTCAGCCCCAATCCAACACAAGAAGATAATTCCTTTTTTGACCGTGTGAAAGAGATGTTTAATTAAATCCTCAACAACATATATTATTATCTTTGAGCTAGTCGTTATATACTAGCCCATTTTATGCCTATACTCATTGTAATTATACTTTTATCATCTAGTATTTCTGTTTTCGGACAAGAAAGATTAAAGATGATTATTGGAGCAGAGAAAGTAGTTCCAATAATGGGTTATAATGCTCCATTAACTCACTCTCCCAGTTGGGAAAATAATCAATTTATCCAAGCTGTAAAATCGCTCCATCCAACATTGCTTCGTTATCCGGGAGGAAGCAATAGTTTTTATTGGGATTGGAGAAAGGGGAAAACCAAAAGTTATGAAGAATTAAGTCAATCTATAATAACACAAAACCCTGAATACACAGTAGAATATCTGTCTCTTATACACATCTGACGCTGCCGACGATACTCCTTGT
>CAXDKI010000105.1:0-3627 GCA_963990215.1 uncultured Flavobacteriales bacterium
GATTCCTCTACGTCTCGTGGGCTCGGAGATGTGTATAAGAGACAGCCTAAGGAGCGATAAAATGGAACTGCTACTAAACGCGCCTTACACCATAATAAATCAGCTTGTTGTTGGAGCAAATGTATAAAAGCTGATTGCATCAAATCCTTCCCTAGACCTTTTCTTCGAAAATTGGGATGAGTTGCCATTCCTCTTAAACGATAAGATTTTCGGCTATACACCCCCTCCATTTTTTCTGGATAAAAAGTAGCTATACACTGTGCTTTCGATTCTATAGAAATAGCCATATGAAAAGTATCTATATCATGGTCTTTATCATAAAAAGTGGTGTGTAATGGCTTTCCAGGGCGCAAAACCAAATTTCTTAAAGCATATAACTTTGATGTTGAGACCAAACAAACTTGCATGGATTAAAGATATAAAATAGAGAATGAAAAAAACCCACTCAAAAAGAGCAATACTTTTAAATTAAATTACTAAAACGATTAGTAAAACTTCGCTCTATTATCTTTTACCTCAGCTAACTCTTCTAATGCTTGATAAGCTTCGTAGTTAGCTCGACTTTGTAAATTTATTTTTGATGCTTGAAATACACTGCTATTATCAGTAATAGCAGGCGCTGTAATTACTTGATCAACTCGCACAACATATACACCATTCAATCCTGCAAAAGGCTTACTAGTAGTTCCTTCTGGGGCAGCAAAAGCAGCTCCAACAAAAGCAGCATCTTCACCTAATCCAGTAACATTATTATTGTTAAATATCATTCCTTCTACCGTTTTCACTTCTGCTGCGTAATCGATTGACAAAGTGTTTAAATCAGTTTCACCACTTAATTGATTGATAAGCATTTCAGCACGCTTCTCATTACGAACAATTACTTCTACTGACGCTCGAACCTCTTCCAATTCTTGCATACCTTCTTCTTTAATTTGTGTAAGCGTTGCTATTACGAACTTGTTAGCAAATTCCATTACGTCCGATACTTGCCCGACTTGTGCCTCATATGCCCAACGAATCAATTGGCGCGGATTATCTAAGCCGCTAATTGCTTCTGTACTTTCTAAAAGATTATCGGCAATACGCTTACTAAGATTGTTATCCATTGCTGATTGGTTGAACTGCACATTATTGCTATTTTCAGCAGCAAACTTACCTGCCTGTGTAAATATTTCTTGGTATGTTTCGTTACTAGGAACTACATTACGATCGATAAAAGCAATTTTCACCTTCTTCACAGATTTACTTTTCTTAGTTACTTCAATCAAATGTACTCCAAATTGCGAAGCTACTACTTGCAATGCACCACGCTTACCACTAAAACATGCTTCGTTAAACTCAGCTACCATTTTTCCTTCTGGGAACCAACCCAAGTCTCCACCATTGCTGGCCGATCCAGGATCTTGTGAGAAGCTTTTTGCTAATTTAGAAAAAGAAGCTCCTTGCTCAATCAAATTTCTCAAACTATCAGCAGTATTTTGTGCATTGGCATCTGTAAGCAAAATATGACGCGCTTGAACAGAATCTGGTCGGTTTTGCGCATCCACTAACTTAGCTAAACGATAGTTATTTCTTCCCTCTTGGAAAGGACCGACTACCGTACCTGCTGCTGCATCAAATAAAGGCAAAGTGCTAACTCCTAAAGTTTCTTTATTAGCATATATCATACGAGTATTCGTTACATCAGAATATCTACGAACAAATGCTTCATTATCTTCCGCACTAGCAAAATCTTCTTTAATGTCTTTTGCCCAATCCAATGCTGCTGCATCATCTTCTTTAGATGGATTTACTGTGAAGACAACATACTCTAACGTTCTTGAGGCATCTTGCTGATAGTTTTCACTATTTGCATTCATGTAATCGTAAAGCTCATTATCATTTACCGAAACCAAACTATCAGCGATACTACGATAAGCAACTGACACATAAGACACATTACGAACTTCGCTTTGCGCTTGGTAGAATTGTGCTGCTTCAAAATCGGAAACATGCAAACCTTTAGCAATTGCATTAGAGTATTTTCTATTTAAACGCTCTTTGTAAAGCGCTTCTTCAAACTGAACCCATTGAGCACGCGCCTGACCTGTTGGGTCATTATCCATATCTTCTTTGAGGTATTGCAATAATCGTGCTCTATCAAAAGCACCAGTTTCAGGATTTGTAAAAGATTGCTTGATTGTTGGATAAGGATCTGGGCCTTGAATCATATCGAATAATTCTTCATTACAAACAGCTATACCTGAAGCATCGTATTCCTTTTGAAAAACTAACTCTCTTGTTAACAAAGTCCAAACAGAATTGCGAACCTGCCCTACTTCTACACTTGGGTTATTTTGCTTTTGTATATCGAACTGTCTTTGCACACGCGATTCGAATTCTTGCACATCAATTTCTTCTCCATGTACTTCACCTACAGCTAAATCTACACTTGCACCGCCTCTTTGCGAAGACATTAAATCCATCATGATAAAGGCAAACATAGCCACGCCAATCACAACCATTAATAATCCAGAACGATTTCTAATACTTTCTAATCTCATATGTATTATTTCAATTAAATAAGAGGGCGAATATACGAATGTTCCCTGAGATAAAAAACCTCTTTTTTAGTCGCTTTTTAGCAATACTGTCTCGATACGTGTCTCACTCACTTGCTCGGCTGTAAATGTATAATTTCCTATAGAGATTTCTGCACCTTCTTGAGGAATGCTTTCAAAATTTTCTACAAGCAAACCTCCTAAGGTTTCGTAGGCTTCCAATTCTGGTAAATCTAAATTGTATTTCTCGTTTAGATAATCTACTTCTAATCTAGCAGAAAGTCGTAATTCACCATCAGACAAAACTTCCTCTGTTAATTGCTCTTCATCGTGTTCATCCTCAATTTCTCCAAAAATTTCTTCCATAACATCCTCTATCGTCACCATCCCAGAAGTGCCCCCAAACTCATCTACTACTACAGCCACCGCTTTTCGCTCTTTCGTAAAAGTTTCCATCAACTCATTAGCTAACATGCTTTCAGGAACAATTGGTATGGGTAACAATATAGAACGAATACTTGTTGGATTTTTAAACATCTCTATAGAATGTGCATACCCAATAATATGATCAATATTTTCTTTATAGATAAGCACCTTCGACAACTTTGTCTCTACAAAAAGCTTAGCTAAATCTTCAATTCTTTGCGACAAATCAACAGCCACAATCTCTGTTCTAGGAACCATGCATTCGCGCACCTTCACACTGGAAAAATCCAATGCGTTTTGCAGCATTTGAACCTCTACATCCTCTAGCTCGTCCTTACTCGAAGATTTTAGATATTCCTCTAAATCAACTTTTCTAAAAACAGCATCCTCTTCCTCTAATGGAGCTCCTATTAGTCGCAATCCTATTTTAGACATAAAAATGGTGATCCGAACGATAGGCCACAGTAAATAGTAAAACAAGAAAAGCGGAAGCGCAAAAAATTTTAAAAACTGATTAGGATTGATACGGAAGAATGCTTTTGGCAAAAACTCGGCCGTCACCAAAATAATTAAGGTGGAGATAATGGTTTGTATCAACAACACCACAAAACTAGATTGTGTATACTGCTCAATAGTTGGCTCTAACAATTTTGCCATCATA
>CAXDKI010000106.1:0-3619 GCA_963990215.1 uncultured Flavobacteriales bacterium
GATTATCAAGGTAGATTGCTGAAAAATCAAAATGAGCCGAACCCTGTTTTTTTACAAGAGTTAGCGAATTTGTTATCCCATTTTGTTTGGAGCTGGGATGATTTCTTATCCAAATATAAGGTCGTTTAAAGCGATTGAATGCCTGTGTAGTTTGAAGGGGTGATTAGTTTCAGTTCTGCCTTCAATTCATCACTAATATTTAATGTGTCAATGAAATTAGCAATACTTTGCTGATTTGTAGATTCGTTAGTTCTTGTTAAACCTTTTAATGCTTCGTAAGGCTTCGGATATCCTTCCCTTCTTAAAATAGTTTGGATTGCTTCTGCCACAACTGCCCAATTGGTTTCTAAGTCTGCTGCAATAGCTTCTTCATTTAGAATGAGTTTGTTCAGCCCTTTTAATATTGATTTGAATCCTAAAATGCTGTGAGCCATTGGTACACCTACATTTCTTAAAACAGTAGAATCTGTTAAATCTCTTTGTAAACGAGAGATTGGAAGTTTAGCAGCAAGGTGTTCGTAAATAGCATTAGCGATTCCAAAGTTTCCTTCTGCATTTTCGAAGTCAATAGGGTTTACTTTGTGTGGCATTGCTGAAGAACCAACTTCACCTTTTTTAATTTTCTGCTTGAAATAATCCATAGAAACATAAGTCCAAACATCACGGCTTAAGTCCATAAGGATATTGTTTATGCGCTTCATGTTGTCAAAAAGAGCAGCTAAGTTATCGTAGTGCTCAATTTGCGTGGTTACCTGAGAACGATCAAGTCCTAAAGTTTCATCTACAAAAATGTTAGAAAACTCTACCCAATCAATTTTTGGATATGCTATGTGATGTGCATTGAAGTTACCTGTTGCTCCACCAAATTTAGCAGAGAAAGGGATAGTATTCATAAGGCCCATCTGTTTTTCTAGACGCTCAATAAATACCATAACCTCTTTTCCTAAACGAGTAGGAGAGGCTGCTTGTCCGTGTGTTCTAGCTAATAAAGGAACCTCAGCCCATTCATCTTTTAATTCTACTAATTTATTTAGCACTTCTATATAATTAGGCACAAAAACCTCTTCAATAGATTCCTTAATCATTAAAGGAGTTGCAGTATTGTTGATGTCTTGGGAAGTTAGTCCAAAGTGAATAAGCTCTTTATACTCGCTAATTTCTAAACGATCAAAAGCCTCTTTAATGAAGTATTCAACAGCTTTCACATCATGGTTGGTTACTTTCTCAATTTCTTTAATTGCACTAGCATCTTCTAGAGAGAATTCGTCATACAATTTGCGTAAATCTTCATAAAGGCTTACATCAAATCCTGCTAATTGTGGTAATGGAATTTGACATAAAGAGATGAAATATTCAATCTCAACCAAAACCCTGTATCGCATAAGAGCTGCTTCCGAAAAGAAGTCGTCTAATTCTTGTGTTTTACTTCTATATCTTCCGTCTATTGGAGAAATGGCTGTTAGTGCTGATAATTCCATAATCAATACAATGTGTAATGTGGAGCAAAAATAGTCAATTTAAGCATAAAAAAAGGCAGCTAATTAGCTGCCTTTTAATTCATGATTATACTTTATTAGTTAACAGTTAACTTAAGTAATTGTGTTGTCCCGTTATGTTGAACTTCAACACTGTATAGTCCTGCGGAAAGGTGTTTAGTGCTGATGTCTATGATCTGAATTCCGCTTACTTTTCTATGTACTTCGTTAAGTACAATTTGCCCAGTGATATTTCTTAGGGTAATAGTAATATCAGAAATTTCCTGTAGGCTGATTGCGAGCGTTGTATTCTCAGATGTAGGATTAGGGTATAATACTATTTGAGTAGGTCCATCGAATAAAACATTCTCAATAGAAGTGTTAGAACAGCTATTGAATCCGTTGTTAACTGCATCTGCAATTGTTGAAGTTGATCCATTGTCAATAAGTCCTGAATTATTAATTAACATTCCAACAATTTTCATTTTTTGAACATCCCAAGATCCATCTAGAGTAAACTCAAAACATGTGTTATAAGTGTCTCCAGCGTTGATGTTTGAGTTAATAGTTTCGCCATCCCATCCTGGGTTAATAGCTCTTGCTACATGGTTGTAAACCATCATGGTGAAAGGTACAGTTGAAGGTAATGTAGCCCAATCTGTTCCATCAGGTCCAACTAAAGGCCCTGCACTACCACCTCCATAAGAATTAGATTGGCTGTATCCTGCTGACATTCCAGTCACACTGTCTTCTATTAAAACACATGCTAAAGCCCAGTTTCCTGAAATTGCTTGATCGAAAGATGCTGTTAACGAAACGTTCAAGGTATTTCCGTTTAGTTCGGCTCCATTAAGGATTGTTCCTGAAGGAGCTACTGTAATTCTTTGTAAGAAATCTCCTTTAAAATTAGAAGGGTCAATCTCAGGACCTCTATCAACCAACCCGCTTGGATATCCTCCTATGAAGTTTCCTATTGCACCATCATAATCAGTCACAGTCATAGGATCTCCGTTATGTACAGCGATTCCTTGGAAGTATCCATGATAATCATACTCCATCCAATCTAGTGCAACAGCTCCTCTTGGACACCATCCGCACCAAGTGCCTGTTGCTTCTTCTCCAATCACTAATTTTCCAGCAGCAGGAGTTACCGAATTAACAGAAATCGTTTGAGAATCATCTGATGGATCATCATCAATCGAATTTCCATTTACATTTTCTACTGTAGCAGTTAAGTTTTGTATACCTCCTGCTAAAGTGATGCTCTGTGTGAAATCAACAGTCATGGTAGCTAATGAAGGTAAATTAATCCCTGTAACGTTTTCAGTAACTTGAGACCCATTATAATCAACAGTAACATCAAAAGAGGTGATGTCTGTTAATCCAAGGTTTCTCACATCTACCGATGGAAATTTGCTTTGTCCGGCAAGTCCTTCAATTGTGGTAATAGCGTTCGCAGCACCATTCATATTTGTTAAAACATAAGGTGTTATTGAAAAACAAACATCATCTACCCAAAAATCTGTTTGAGCAGTTGGATATAAATTTAGAGAAGCAATTTGGTTAATTGGATTTGAAAAATAACCTTGTGAAATTGAGTCAATAAATACTTCCCAATAATTTGTAGTTAAGTCAATTTCCATTTTTATTTCAAACCATGTGTCGAAAGGATAATTAGTCGTGAGAAACGTTGTTGCTCCACCACCTGTTGAGAAGGTCATATTTCCTTGATTATCCAACATACAGTCCATAGCCCAGCTAATTCCTGCTTGTGCGACTTCTTGGAAATTAAAATATGCACCTGTTCCATTTGAAACATACATTTGCATTGTAAATTCAAATTGACCTAGATCCCATACTCCTCCTAAAGGAAGAACTATATCTTGTGGGCCTCCATTTCCGGTGGCATCAGTAAGATATAACGAGTTAGAACCACTGTTTGCTTGTGTTCCGTCAACAGTTGCATCATCTCCATAAGGAGGGTTTAATCCAGGGTTTGAACTTGCTCCCCAAGTAGTCCAGATTGGGGAGGTTTCTCCAATAGGGTCTCCAATAGCGAATCCTTCAAAATCTTCACAATAAGTTTGTGCTGATAAAGAAGAGAAGAAAGAAACAGCTAATAATAGTGTAAAAATCTTTTTCAT
>CAXDKI010000107.1:0-3610 GCA_963990215.1 uncultured Flavobacteriales bacterium
AAATATAACCAAATAGAAACAGGACTAAGACCACTAAAATTCCTGCTTGCTGCGTGCCAAAAATTGCGGTGAACCAACCAAATAAAAGAGGACCTAAAAAAGAGGTTGCTTTTCCTGAAAATGCATAAAAACCAAAAAACTCATTGCGCTTTTCAGCTGGTGTATAATGTGCCATCAGCGAACGACTTGCCGATTGATTAGGACCTGAAAAGAAACCTATCAAAATGGCTGACATCCAAAAAATAAATTTGGGCGTTAGCCAAGACACCTTAGCAAACCAAGTTGGAATAATTGGCGCTACAAAAGCTAACAAACATGCAAGGGACAAAAACAGAATACTCCATTGCACTGTTTTTTGACTGCCTTTACTATCATCTAAATATCCCATTAAGAAAGCGCCAAGTCCAGCTGTAATGTTCAACACAATTCCTAAAATCATGATTTCTTCAAAGGTAAAACCAATCACTCCTGCGGCATAAATTCCACCAAAAGCAAAAATGGTCACCAAAGCATCATTATATACTAAACGAGCCAACAAAAAGTGCGCTACTACTCGATAATTTTTCAGCTCTTGAAATGTATGAAACAAACGTTTAAAAGAAGCTGCAACACTTTCCTTAAACTTTCCTTTTTCCGGCTTTCTATCTTGCACCCAAATAAATGTAGGGATACTAAAAATTAAAAACCAAAGTGCTACTAATAAATTGGTAGCCCTAATATTTTCTCCGTTTTCAGTAGAGAATCCTAAAATCGGAATTTCTGGCTGTACTAATAACACTAGTGTTATTCCTAAGGCCAACAAACCACCAACATAGCCTAATGCCCAAGCAAAACCAGAGGCTCTTCCTATGCGCTCTTTAGAAACTATTTCAGGTAAATAAGCATTACAAAAAACGGTTCCAAACTCAAAGGAAACATTGGCTACCACAAACAAAATCAAAGCAGAAAACACCTGTCCTTCCTCCGGAAAAAATAGAAAGGCAGTAGCAGCTACGCAACACCAAGTGCTCAACATCATAATCCATTTTCTATACCCTCCTAAATCCGAAAGAGCACCTAAAACAGGTGATAAAATAGATACGATTATCGAGGTGATAGCTATTGCCCAAGACCACCATTGAGTTCCCAACAACTCATCATTAGCAATGCCTTTTGTAAAATAGGCTCCATAAATAAAGGTAACTACTAGGGTCGTAAATGCCGAGTTGGCAAAATCATACATTGCCCAAGCCCATAAAGTACGTTTGCTATCTACTTGATTCATGGCTTCTTTTTTAGTGTATATAAAGATAAGAAAATTCAATCACGCACTGATTAGTTGAAGATTATGCCTACTTTCGCGCGCTTAAAATCAACAAATTAGATAAAGTGAAATCAAGCGTTCAATTTTTCGAATTCAAAGAAGGAAATGTTAAGGATGATATTTTATCTGGCTTAACCGTTGCTTTAGCCTTAGTACCAGAAGCAGTTGCTTTTGCTTTTGTAGCAGGCATCTCTCCTATTGTAGGACTATATGGCGCTTTCATGATGGGTTTAATCACAGCTATTTTTGGTGGAAGACCTGGAATGATTTCAGGAGCTACAGGTGCTCTGGCGGTAGTAATGGTTCATTTGGTAAGCGAAGGAAACACTATGGGTGCCGAGAATAGTATGATGGGGTTACAATATCTTTTCGCAACTTTAATTTTAGCAGGATTGATGCAGGCTGCAGCAGGATTCTTCAAAATGGGGAAATTTGTACGCATGATACCTCATCCTGTTATGATGGGTTTTGTAAACGGATTAGCTATCGTGATTTTCACCTCACAGTTAGACATGTTTAAAAGCCAAGGAGTATGGCTTGAAGGAACATCTTTATTCACCATGATAGGCTTAGTAGCGCTAACAATGGCTATTATGTTCTTATTACCTAAAATCACTAAAAAGATACCTGCAGCGCTTACTGCCATTTTGGTTGTTTCTTCTATTGTGATTTTCGGAGATATAGATACTGAAAATGTTAAATCGTTTATTATAGCTGGTGGTGGAGAAGGCATTAAAGCGGGATTACCTTATTTCAATATACCATTGATTTCTTTGAATTGGGAAACACTAAAATTCATCACTCCTTACGCACTTATTTTAGCAGCAATTGGACTGATTGAATCCTTAATGACATTGAACCTTATTGATGAACTAACAGAAACACACGGTAACGGAAACAAAGAATGTATAGCTCAAGGAGCAGCAAATATCGTAAATGGATTTTTTGGAGGCATGGGTGGATGTGCTATGATTGGACAATCCATCATCAACATCAAATCTGGAGGTAGAGGAAGACTCTCAGGAATTACAGCTGCTTTGGCATTACTATGCTTTGTGTTATTTGCTTCTACCTATATAGAAATGATACCTATTGCTGCATTGGTTGGAGTTATGTTCATGGTTGTTATTGGAACTTTTGCGTGGAATACCTTTAAGATTTGGAATAAAATTCCATTAGCGGATGTGATAGTGATTTTATTAGTAACCGTACTAACGGTTATCTTCGATTTAGCTATTGCAGTTTTTACTGGAGTTATCATCTCTTCTTTGGTATTTGCATGGGAAAATGCACTACGCATTAGAGCACGCAAAAGAACAGATGAACACGGTATTAAACATTATGAAATTTACGGACCGCTCTTCTTTGGGTCTATTGAATTATTCAATTCAAAATTTGATATAAAGAATGACCCAAAAGAAATTGTTGTTAATTTTGCAGAAAGCAGGGTGATGGATCAATCAGCTATTGAAGCCCTGAACAAATTAGCAGAGCGTTACCACAAAAAGGGTAAAACCATACACTTGCGCCACCTATCAGCGGATTGTGTGAAGCTGATTAAGAAAGCAGAAAAAATATGCGATGTCAATGTGTTAGAAGACCCAGACTACTTTGTTTCGATTGACAACTACCGACAAGTACTGAACAAAGCGCAAGAATAAAATGCCAGTAGGCGCATAAAACAAAAACGAATGAACACTTATGCTTTTTGGTCTCTGATCAAGTTCAAGGCAGAACCTGCTTTAAACCAATCAATTTGCTGTGCATTGTAGGTATGGCTTAGCATGATTGTGTCAGTACTACCATCGGCATGTGCTACTACTAAAGTCAGTTGCTTGCCCGGTACAAAGTCAGCTAAATCTACAAAGCTGAAAGTATCATCTTCCATAATAAGGTCGTAATCCGCTTCATTAGCAAAAGTTAACCCTAACATTCCTTGCTTCTTCAAGTTCGTTTCGTGAATACGCGCAAACGATTTAACGATGACTGCACGAACACCCAAGTGTCTTGGCTCCATTGCAGCATGCTCACGAGAAGAACCTTCTCCATAGTTATGGTCACCCACAACGATAGAAGGAATACCTGCCGCTTTGTATGCTCTCGCTACATTTGGCACTTCATCTGTACTACCATCTAATTGATTCACTATGGCATTGGTTGCTCCACCAAAAGCGTTTACTGCGCCTATTAAACAGTTGTTAGAGATATTGTCTAAATGACCACGAAAACGCAACCAAGGACCTGCCATAGAGATGTGGTCTGTGGTGCATTTTCCGGCTGCCTTAATCAGCAATTTAGCGTCATTGA
>CAXDKI010000108.1:0-3585 GCA_963990215.1 uncultured Flavobacteriales bacterium
ATTCCTCTACGTCTCGTGGGCTCGGAGATGTGTATAAGAGACAGCACCATATCTAAACGATCGATTATCGTGAGTAAAAGAAGCTTTTTGGACAATATTTCCATTCCAATTATACCACATTCAAAATATCCATTTTTACTCTAGAAATTATATTTGTGTTTGCTTCTATCAAAACTCCTTTAACCCCCACTTTTTCTCCTGCCAAAAGATCCCTTTCGTTGTCACCAATCAAAAATGATTGAGAAGCATCTATATGATGCTTAGCAATTGCTTTTTCTATCATCATAGAATTTGGCTTTCTACAAAGACAAGGCGCTATATTATGATGATGTGGGCAGAAGTACACATCATCAATTTTAATCCCTTCTTCTAACAGTTTTTCTAGCATGAAGTTGTGCAACTCATTCACCTCATTAAGCGTACATCTACCTTTAGCAATACCTCCTTGGTTGGTTACAACTATCAATTTGTAATCATATTCTTGCAGCAAGCGTAAAGCTGTAAATAAGCCTGTATTAAACTTAAAGTCTTCTATTTTACACACATAGTCACCAATCTCCTGATTGATTACTCCGTCCCTATCTAAAAAAACCGCTTTATTCATTATTACACAAAGATAACAATAGCCTACAAAAAACAAGAAAATCACTATCTTGCCATAACTAATTAACGAAAAACAATTGTTATGAAACAGGTTTACTACTTATTTTCTATTGCCTTGTGCGTACTATTTCTAAGCAATACTGCTCGGGCTCAGCTAGTTATTGAAGGACAAGTGAAGGATGATACTGGAGAGCCTTTAGTAGGAGTTAACATCCTTGTTAAAGGCATAAATTCTGGAAGCATCACCGATTCTGATGGTGAGTTCAGTATTAAAGCACCAAACAAGAACAGTACGTTGGTTTTTTCATTTATTGGTTTTGAAACTTTAGAATTCCCTTTAAATGGAAAATCTAACATTGTTGTAGAAATGACATCCTCGGCTACTGAACTAGATCAAGTGGTTGTATCTGCTTCTCGTAAAAAAGAAAAAGTTTTAGAAGCACCTTCTTCTATTTCCGTTATTTCTGCTAAAGAAGTAGAAAGTAATGTATCCTTAACGACCACCGACCACCTTTATTCTACTTCAGGAGTAGATGTGTCGAAGACGGGTTTAACCTCCTCTAATGTGGTAATAAGAGGTTTTAACAATGTCTTTTCAGGAGCAGTTTTAACAATGGTAGACAACAGAGTTGCCTCTGTTCCTTCATTGAGAGTGAATTCTACACAGATGATTCCTGGAAACAGTGATGATATTGCAAGTATCGAGGTTTTAAAAGGACCTGCTTCTGCAATTTACGGACCATTTTCATCTAATGGTGTTATTCATATTCTCACCAAATCTCCTTTAGATTTAGAGAAAGACAGCGAAACAAAAGTAAGTTTTGGTGCTGGAGAAAAAGATTTATTAAATACTTCTGTAAGAACTTCCGGAAAAATTAATGATAACTTAGGATATAAAATCTCCATGAACTACTTAAGAGGTAGGGATTGGAATAGAGATTCTTCTGATCTAGATCAAGAGATGGCTGCATGGAGCGATGGCTGGATTCAACTTTCAAAACAAGGTCCTAATGGAACCATCATGACTGGAGATTCTGTAGCAGTTGTAAAGGATAATGACATCAACAACTGGAATGTTGATGCACGCATTGATTATCGAATGAATGATGACACTAAAGTGATTTTATCAGCGGGTCGCTCTAACACCAATGGAATTGAGCTTACTGGCCTTGGAGCTGGTGAGGCAAGAGATTGGAGTTACAGTTATTGGCAAGCTCGCCTATTACATAAAGACTTATTTATACAGGCTTATGGAAACGAAAGTGATGCAGGCGAATCATTCATGAGAAGAAGTGGTAATTTAATTATAGATAACTCTCAATTTATTTCGTATCAAATTCAACACTCTACAGAGATTGGCAGCCTAGCTTTAACTTATGGTGCTGATGCGTACTTAACAAGACCTAAAACACTAGGAACCATTAATGGTAATAATGAGAATTCTGATAACATTGATGAAAAAGGAGTGTATGTGCAAGGTAAATATGCATTCAACGATAAAATTGATTTAATCGGAGCATTACGCTACGATAATCACACTTTTGTGGAAGGCACGCAGATGTCTCCTAGAGCAGCAATGGTGTACAAAATAAACCCTAGAAACACTTTCCGTTTATCATATAATAAGGCATTCGACTCTCCTTCAGCACTCAATTATTCTTTAGATATTTTATCTGGATACCTTCCAACAGGTATTGGAGTTAGAGGAATTGGAAACAGAGGAGGATTCACATTTAATAGAGATAATAACGAAAATATAAACAGCTTCTTCTCGCCTTATGCCCCAGGCCAACTAGCTTTAAATGATATAGCTAGTACCAATGTAGCATGGGAAGTGTTTAAAGGTGGATTAAAAGATGAAATGGTTGCGAGTATGTCGCAAATGTTTCCGCTGCCAATCGAGCAAATTGAAGGAATGGTAGATGCAGCTTTAATGGAACTATTTCCTTCAGCGTTAATGGGATTACAAAACACTCTAATGGTATTGAATTTAGATGAAAACGCAAGTTCCCCATTTATCCCTATTAGTGCAGACGCAATTCAGGATGTTGATCCACTAATTAATTCTATATCTACTACTAGAGAAATAGGATACAAAGGGTTTTTAAGAGATCGTTTAGCGGCTACAATAGATGTTTACAAAACAAATATTACAGATTTTGTAGGTCCTTTACAAGTAATGAATCCAAATGTATTTATTGAAGGAAACTCTGCTTTCATGGCACTGATGGACCCTAATGCAATTAACGAATCTGCAGATGCTTACGGCCTAGTACTATCATCTTTAGATGGTGCTTATACGGAAACAGCAAACGGGATTATGGAGGATGACATTGCATCTGGATTAGCACAAATCCCTTACGGAACTGTAATGCCTGAGGAATATGCAGGCAATGATGTTATCATGACCTATGCTAACTTTGGTGATGTAACCATAAACGGTATGGATTTTGCTGCTACCTATTACCTAGATGATAAAACAAAAGTTGCTGGAACCTACTCTTGGGTAGATAAAAACGAATACGAAACAGCAGAAGGAATTTTAGTTCCTTTAAACGCACCAGCTAAAAAAGCAAGCTTATCTGTTTCTACTAAGTTGTTCGACACATTTGACTTAAATGTTCGCTACAGATGGCAAGATGCTTTCCCTGTTAACTCGGGTGTTTATGTAGGAGAAGTTGATGATTTTGCAATAACAGATATTACATTAGGTTATAATCTGTTAGAGCACTCTCGTATTGACTTAAGTGTTCAGAACATTACCGATAATATGCATAATGAATTTGTGGGAGCTCCACAGATTGGTCGATTAGCTATGTTAAGATTCTCACATGCATTTTAATATTCAATAATATTTTTTAAAAGCCCTGCCTTTCAGTAGGGCTTTTTTTTATTTTTGAACAAAGAATTTATCACACAATAATGCAATTTTTTTACACCTGTCTCTTATACACATCTGACGCTGCCGACGATACTCCTTGT
>CAXDKI010000109.1:0-3524 GCA_963990215.1 uncultured Flavobacteriales bacterium
AGATTATATTGATGGATTTTTAGACATGTTAAATAAGATGCTTATTAACAAAAATCTGTTAAAAATTGAGGTGTTTCTTAATCATCTGATTTTCAGTTTTTTATGTCGTTTTTACTGGCTTTTAGACAAAAAACACTTCGTTTTTATCAATAGTTAAAAATCACGCACTGATAGTAGTACTTCTTGGAAATTTTGTGGTTCTTGTATGATTTTCAAATATTTAAACGCTACTTCTCTAGCAGAAACCAAATCTCCATCGACTTTATAGCTCTTAAAATGATCTAAGTGGGGAAAATGCTGCTCATCTGCACTTCGGATGGCATCTTGCATTGGTGTATCAACTATTCCAGGAGCTACTGCAAATACTTTGAAATCGGGATGTTCTGCTTGCAAAACCTGCGAAAACATATCTAAAGAAGCTTTAGAAGAACAATAAGTGCTCCACCCTTCAATAGGGTGTTTCCCTGCGCCAGAACTAACATTGATGATGATTTTTTGCACCTTCTCATTTTGATATGCCTGCACAAACTGATTACATAAAAAAGAAGGTGCGGTTATATTAACAATATAATTATCGGCTACTTCTTCATAAGATTGTGAGCCGACTTTTGTAATTGGCCCTATAGCTCCAGCGTTGTTTATGAGCAGCACCTTTTCGCAATTAAGAGGTAGCTTTTCAAAAATATTTTTATTTATCGTTTCCTTTAAATCCAAGTTGAAATGAGTGTAGCGTTCATGTTGAATGGTTTCTCTTCGAGCAACTCCCACAACCTGATTACTATTGTCTTCCAACAATAATTTAGCTAGAGCTTTACCCAAACCACTACTAGTACCCGTTATGTAAATGAGGTTCATTAAAGTTATGCTAGGGCTTGTGCTAAATCGGCTTTCAAATCTTCGATATCTTCTACGCCAACACTCAAACGAATCAAGGAATCAATTACTCCTGTTTTTTCTCTTTCTTCTTTTGGGATAGCTGCATGTGTCATACTTGCAGGATGTCCTGACAAAGATTCAACACCACCCAAAGATTCTGCTAAAGTGAATACTTTCATGGAAGACACTACTTGAAATGCGTCTTCCAATTTATTCCCTTTCAAAGAAAATGACATCATGCCTCCAAAGTCTTTCATTTGGGATTTAGCAATCTCATGGTTTGGATGCGTGTCAAAACCAGGCCAGTATACATGCTCCACTTTCGGATGACTCTTTAAGAAATGGGCGATTTCTTTACCGTTCTCGCAGTGACGTTGCATACGCAAGTGTAGGGTTTTAATCCCTCTCAGCACTAAAAAACTATCCATTGGTCCTGGCACTGCGCCACAAGAATTTTGGATAAAGTATAATCGCTCCGCTAGATCATCATCACTTAGCATTAAAGCACCCATCACTACATCAGAGTGGCCACCTAGATATTTAGTTACAGAATGCATCACAATATTCGCTCCTAAATCCATTGGATTTTGAAGATATGGCGAAGCGAACGTGTTATCAACTCCTAATAAAATTCCATGCTTCTTCGCCACTTTAGCCGCTGCTTCAATGTCAATAACATTCAACATTGGATTGGTTGGTGTTTCCACCCAAATCAGCTTGGTTTTTTCTGTTATATGTTCCTCAATTTTATACGCATTTTCCATGCCAATAAAGTTGAACTTAATGCCATAGTTTTCAAATACTTTGGTAAAGATGCGGTAAGTACCTCCGTACAAATCGTTGGTAGAAACGACTTCATCACCAGGGCTCAGTAACTTAATAACTGCATCAATAGCACCTAAACCACTCCCAAAACACAAACCATATTTTGCATTTTCTAAAGCAGCTAAATTTGCTTCTAATGCCGCACGCGTTGGGTTACCTGTTCTAGAGTATTCGAATCCCTTGTGGGCGCCTGGAGAGGTCTGCACATAAGTAGATGTTTGATAAATAGGTGTCATGATGGCACCTGTTGTAGGGTCAGGTTCTAAACCGGCATGTATTACCTTAGTGTTAAATTTCATCTCTTGCTTACTCATCCTTCTAAAATTTTGTCATTACAAATGTAGGGATTTGTTCTTACTTTTGAAGCAAATAAAAGTAGATGAAAAAGGTTTATCACTTAGGAAAATGTGCCACTTGCCAGCGCATATTGGAGGAGCTGAATTGGGATGGAGAATCACAAGAAATTCGTTCTGAAAAAATAACGGAACAACAACTAGACGAAATGGCCAATTTAGCAGGCTCTTATGAAGCACTTTTCAGTCGCAGAGCAATTAAGTACAAGACCATGAAACTGAAAGAGAAAATCCTTACTGAGGCATACTACAAACAACTTATTTTAGAGGAAGATACTTTCTTGAAAAGACCGGTCTTTTTAATTGAAAGAGCCATTTTTATTGGCAACACTAAAAAGACGGTAGAAGCAGTACAAATAGCCCTCAATGAGTAAGCGACTACTCGCACATATCGCGCTCTTTACGGCCAATCTCATCTACGGCATTAACTATACCGTAGCCAAGGATGTAATGCCTGATTTTATACAACCTTTAGGGTTCATCTTCTTGAGGGTTAGCGGGGCTGTTTTACTTTTTTGGTTTTGTTATCGTTTGTTCTTTTATGAGAAGGTAGCCAAAGGCGATTTGTTTAAATTAGCGCTTTGCGGAATGTTTGGTGTTGCCATCAATCAAATGTTATTTTTCGAAGGACTGAACCTCACCACCCCTATCAATGCCGCTGTAATTATGGTCACCAATCCTATTTTGGTGTTGATTACGGGCGCTTTTTTAGCTAGCGAATCTATTACCAAGCGTAAAATGTTGGGTATTGCTTTAGGAGCAACAGGTGCTATTTCGCTCATCACTTATGGCGGTGCAGTAGAATTCAACCCCAATCATTTCTGGGGTAACTTCATGGTGCTTATCAATGCTGCATCTTATGGAGTATACCTAGTTTTAGTCAAGCCGCTCATGCAGAAATACAAACCCATTACGGTTATCTCCTGGGTTTTTCTGTTTGGTTTCATCTATGTCATCCCTTTTGGTTGGGGAGAGCTTCAAGCTATTGAGTGGGCGAGCATGCCTACAAACATTCTTTGGAAAGCCGCTTTTGTGGTTATCTGCACCACCTTTATGGCTTACCTTTTAAATATTTACGGGCTAAAGTCGCTCAATCCTTCTACTGTGAGCACCTACATTTATTTGCAGCCCGTTTTGGCTAGTTTGGTGGCTCTTTTTGCAGGGAGTGATTCTTTAAGCCCTGTTAATATAGGTGCTGCCCTTATTATTTTTGCAGGCGTGTATTTAGTAAGCGTTCGCCCCAAGCAAAACTAGCAATTTGCTACCTTTGTTAAAATTTTCAGACTCATGATGCTATCAATGACTGGCTACGGAAAAGCCGAACTGAACCTACCTCATGCGAACTTTACGATTGAAGTAAAATCGCTTAACTCCAAGCAAATTGATGCCAATGTAAAGATGTCCTCTATCTATAGAGAGAAAGAGATTGGCTTGCGTAAAATCCCTGTCTCTTATACACATCTCCGAGCC
>CAXDKI010000110.1:0-3509 GCA_963990215.1 uncultured Flavobacteriales bacterium
GAATTCACCCAGAAAACTACAGGCTTGTTGTCATGAAAGATATGTCGACAGGTTATTCGATTTTAACAAAATCGACTGCTGCTAGTAAAGAAAATATAAAATGGGAAGATGGTAATGAGTACCCATTGATAAAGATGGAAATATCTTCAGACTCTCACCCTTTCTACACAGGTAAGATGAAGTTAGTAGATACTGCAGGTCGTATTGATAAGTTCAAGAATAAATACGCTAAGTTCGCTAAGTAAGCACAAGCGCTTAAGCATAAGTAAAACCCCAATCTTTACGGATTGGGGTTTTCTTTTGTCAATTATTTCTCTAACAAAACAGCACCATACCAAAGAGTAGGGCTTCATTTTTATAGAAGTGAAACTTATGCGATAACAGCAGTATTAGGTGCAGCAGCCATAATTTCATCATTAGCGTATTCTGAGAACTGCTCGAAGTTGCTGTTAAATGCTTCTGCTAATTCGTTTGCTTTGGAATCATATGCCTTCTTATTTTTCCAAGTATTTCTAGGGTTTAATAATTCAGTAGGAACATTGGGGCATATACTCGGCATTTGTAGTCCGAAGATGTTGTGAGTTTTGAAGCCTACATTTTTTAATTCTCCATTTAAGGCTGCAGTAATCATAGCACGAGTGTATTTCAAGCTCATTCTTGATCCAACTCCGTATTCACCACCAGACCAACCTGTATTTACAAGCCACACATTTACATTGTGTTTTTGCATTTTATCTCCCAACATTTCCGCATACTTAGTAGGATGTAAAGGCATGAATGGAGCACCAAAACAAGCAGAGAAGGTTGTTTGTGGTTCTGTTATTCCTGCTTCAGTTCCTGCTACTTTTGCAGTATATCCTGAAATAAAGTGATACATAGCTTGACCTGGACTTAGCTTAGAGATTGGAGGAAGTACTCCAAAAGCATCGCAAGTCAAGAAAAAAATATTTTTAGGATTTCCGCCAATAGAAGGAGTTGCAATATTTCTAATGTGGTGGATAGGGTAGCTTACGCGTGTATTTTCAGTTTTGCTTCCGTCTTCAAAATCAACTTCATTAGTGCCCGCTTTAAAAGTGATATTTTCCAATAAAGCACCTGGCTTAATAGCTGCAAAGATGTCTGGTTCTTTCTCTGCGGTTAAATCAATACACTTAGCATAACAACCTCCTTCGAAGTTAAATACGCTATTATCGCTCCAGCCGTGCTCATCATCACCAATCAAGTTTCTGTTTGGATCAGCAGAAAGGGTTGTTTTACCTGTTCCTGATAACCCGAAGAAAACAGCAGTATCACCTTCTTTTCCAATATTGGCAGAACAGTGCATTGCTAATACATTTTTCTGATATGGAAGGATAAAATTCAAAGCAGAGAAAATACCTTTTTTGATTTCTCCTGTGTAACCTGTTCCTCCAATCAAAATAATCTTTTTACTGAAGTTTAAGATTGCGAAGTTGTGCTGACGAGTTCCATCAATAGCGGCATCTGCCATAAAACTAGGAGCATTGATGATTGTCCATTCTGCATCAAAATTATCAATTTCATCAGTTATTGGTCTTAAGAACATGTTATGTGCAAACATGTTCGACCATGGATACTCGTTAACTACGCGGATGTTCATGCGATATGCATCATCAGCACAAGCATAAGCATCACGTACATATAATTCTTTGCCTGACAGATAGTTTGTTACCTTTTCGTAAAGATTGTCAAATTTTTCTGCATCAAAAGGAAGGTTTATATCTCCCCACCAAACACTGTTCTCGGTAATAGCGTCTTTTACAATGAAACGATCTTTTGGAGAACGTCCTGTAAACTCTCCCGTGTTGATTGTAATAGCGCCACTACTAGTTAATTCAGCTTGATTTAAATCAATGGCGATTTGTGTAAGTTCTTCTGAAGATAGGTTCCAGTGGGCAGTAGCATCCTTAATCCCGTAGTTCTCTACAGATGCATCTACTGCTCTTCGTCCTGTTTCTTTCATAGTATTTTTCTATTGTTAATAGGTCGCAAATTTAGGGCAATTAGCTATTTCTTCACACAGGTAAAGATGTTTTTTTAACATCCTTATAAACATTTACAAATTATATAGAGGCTCGTGTTAATTTTTCGGACAACTTAAAAAGTGTTCGAAATTGAGTTTTTTTTCCTGTATTTTTTTGTATAAAATCTTTGTAGAATGTTTTTTGCTGTAGCGATGAACATTTGTACGAAACCAAGCTAGTAAGGGTTGCATTACCTTGTTCTGTTTAGTGCTCTAAATCAGTTGCTTCTTGTTTTTCCTGATTGCAAATGTGTAGCGTAAAACTAGCTAATAAGTAGCTTGGAAAACATCCAAAGCTTTCGTGCGAACAATAAATTTCTTACAAAAAACCTGCTACTAAATTGATGTCTGTTATTTTATAAGCATGCACTTTTTTTTAGTAATTCGTTATTTTATTTCTTTTAGTATTGATAGTAAAAAGACAAACCATCCGGCAATTAATAGTACCCCCCCAATAGGTGTAATAGGGCCTAAAAAAGAGAGTGAAGCACCTATTAGCTCTTGTATGTTTAATAGATATATAGAAAAGGAAAAAAGAATTGTACCGCTAGCGAATAATTTACTGATAAGATCAGGTTTGTGAATTTTATCAAAGGCAAACCCAATAAAAAGCAAAACAATTCCATGATACATTTGATAGCGAACTCCCGTTTCAAAACTACCTAACTGATTACTACTTAATAGTTCTTTTAAAGTATGTGCTCCAAAAGATCCTAGTATGACAGCTGTCAAAGCAAAAGCGGCTCCCCAAGCCATGATATTCTTGTTCATCTTTTCTGTTTTAGAGATGCTAAAATACATATATTAGCCCTTCAAAAGAACGAAATTATGCATCGCATTTTAGTTGTTGGAGCGGGGCGTTCTGCCTCCACATTGATTCAGTATTTACTAGATCATTCAAAAGTAAATAATTGGCAAGTAATTGTTGGAGATTATGATTTATCCTTAGCAGAGCAAAAGATTGATGATCATCCAAATGGAAAAGCAATACACTTTGATGTTTTTGATGAGGAGCAGCGAAATGATGGCATTAGAAATGCCGATATAATTGTTTCTATGTTACCAGCTAGCATGCATATTTTATTGGCTGAAGATTGTGTTTTTCAAGGTAAAAACATGGTAACAGCATCCTATGTTTCAGATGAAATAGCTGCGTTAAACGATAAAGCAGCAGAGAAAGGAGTTTTATTGCTTAATGAAATAGGCTTAGATCCAGGAATTGATCATATGTCTGCTAAAAAGGTAATTGATGAAATCCATAATGCAGGTGGCGATATTCATACTTTCAAGTCATTTTGTGGTGGTTTAGTCGCGCCTAAATACGATACCAATCCTTGGAATTACAAGTTTACATGGAATCCAAGAAATGTGGTTTTAGCAGGGCAAGGAACGGCACAATTTATCAGAAACGGACAATATAAATACCTGTCTCTTATACACATCTCCGAGCCCACGAGACGTAGAGGAA
>CAXDKI010000111.1:0-3501 GCA_963990215.1 uncultured Flavobacteriales bacterium
TACGTCTCGTGGGCTCGGAGATGTGTATAAGAGACAGCTACCAATTAAAAGTATTGACTTGATGGAATTATCTTTAGGCATAGTGCTTAATTTGTATCGTTGCGAATTTAATTGATTTGTTATTATTGGTTGTAGGTCAGCGTTTTAAACTATTAACAAAAATCAAGATTTTTTTAACAGATAAATTGGCTAAAAAAAAAGGTGTTACCAACGGCAACACCTTCTATATAAATATCTTTAATCATTAACTCTTGTGTCTTGGTTCGTCAGACACCGTTAATCTTTTTCTTCCTTTAGCTCTACGGCTAGCTAATACCTTACGACCATTAGCAGATTCCATTCTATCACGGAAACCGTGCTTATTTCTTCTCTTCCTGTTAGATGGTTGAAATGTTCTTTTGCTCATCTTTCTATATCTTTCCTTAAATCGGTGGGCAAACTTACAACCCTTTTTCTATTCCACAAAAGATTATGAGAAATTTATTGCTTAATAATTTTTTGATAATAAATATCTTTCTCTAACTCTAACTTAACAGTATAGAAACCACTTGGTAATTCTGAAAGAATTAACACCTCTCCCCCTATCACTTCTTTTGTTTGTATAAATTTACCACTTACATCAAATATTTTTAGCAATCCTTTCCCTTTAAACTGCATATTAAGCACATCTTTTGTTGGGTTTGGGAAAAGTTTTAAATGATTCACGCTGTTTTCTTCTAGCGAAGAAGGGCCATTATAATCTATTTCAAAAACATAAAGACCTGTTTGCATATCGGACACTAAAATATTTCCTGATGGTAAAAATGGATATACTCCCCAAGCCCCCATATAACTGTTGTGATGAGCTGGATCGAAAGTGTCGTAAAATGCCACTAAAGCAGGATTGTATGGATCACTAACATCATGCACATAAACCCCATCATGATAATGAGCAGTATACACATAACCCCCATGTATGATTTGATTATGAGCCATTGACTCATTCATATCAATATCCGAGAAAAACATAGATACCACTGTTGGGTTGCTATAATCCGAAACATCTAGCATTTTCATTTTATACCCATGATTTTCATCTGCCATTACATAATAGTTTCCGTCAGCAGTTGGCCAACCTGAATGGTTATATCCCGCATCTGAATACGAAGTTAAAGACCCCATCTCCACATGGTTGTTTGATGTGCTAGGACCTACCATACTAAAATCAACAATACGCAGACCCTGACTCCCACAATTTAAAAAAGCCGTATCATTTTTAATATAAGCATCATGCACATGACCTACATCATTATAAGTATAATGATGCGTTGGCAATTCTGGATTGCTCAAATCATAAATATGAAGCGCATTGAAATTATTGCTTATACCTGTTTTTTTCTCAGAACAGACATACAGTTTTGCTTTTTCTTCATCTATAAAGATGTTATGAGACCGTTTTAAAAGAGAGTCTGAATCGTATACCACATTTACTGCATTTGGTAAATTAGACACGTCTACAATTTGAAGCGTACTAGCTCCTTCATCACACACTATGTACAAGTAACCATCTAAATCATGATAATCTCTATGAACAATAGCAGCCCCCTGCGCAGCACCGGGAATGTAAGCGACTTGAGTTGACGCAGCAGGATCTGTCACATCAAAAATATGTGTTCCATCTGTTGAACCTATAACAGCAAATTCCTTATTATTGTAGACCATTCCCCAAACTTCATTGTAAGCATTATCATATAATGTAGTTCCTATAATTGTAGAATCCATCCAATGATATAACAAACTGGTATTTAAACTATTTTGCGCAAAAAGAACGGATGGCAACAAAGTGCATAAAAGCAATAATCTTTTCATTTTCTAAAATTTTAGATTTCAAAGAAAGTGAATTTTTCTTTGGTAAAGCTAAGAATGCTATGACACAATTACTTATTCAAAAGCTACCAACTCTTTGATGATGTGAGTTAACTTAGGCTCCGCCACCTCTGCAATAGCTTGTATTTCTTCGTGGCTCACCTCTTTAATCTTGCCTTGCACACCTAAATCAGTAATCACAGAAATTGCAAAACAAGTCAAATCCATGTGTCTTGCTACAATCACTTCTGGAGCTGTCGACATTCCCACCGTGTCTCCGCCAATAACACGAATAAACTTATATTCTGCAGGAGTTTCTAAACACGGACCCGTCACAGCCACATACACGCCTTTATGTACTCGGTAATTGTTGGCTTCAGCAATACTCATTGCTTGATTCATCAATCTTTGATCATAAGGCTTACTCATATCTGGAAATCTAGGGCCTAATTCATCTATATTTCTTCCAATTAACGGATTTGTAATTAAATTAACATGATCACTCAACACCATCAAATCTCCCACTGCGTAATCAGGGTTAACTCCACCACTAGCATTAGAAACAAAAAGCTTTTGAATTCCTAACAGCTTCATAACCTTCACAGGAAATGTCACTTCCTGCATCGAATATCCTTCGTAAAAATGAAAACGACCTTTCATAGCCACGACATTTTTACCCGACAGCTTACCTAAAATTAACTTACCACTATGCCCTTCCACTGTAGAAATCGGAAAGTTTGGAATATCCTTATACGAAAGTACATATTCTGCTTCTATCTCCTGAACCAACCCTCCTAAACCTGTCCCTAAAATAATTCCTATTTCGGGTTTAAAAGCTGTTTTCTTTTGTATATAATTAGCTGTTTCTTGTATTTCTTCTAACATAGCTCAATACTGAATTATTAAATATTTCTCCTTCATGAAACTTGACCTCTACCGGTAAATAACACACAGACAGATCTTGCAGTTCTTCTTTAAATTCTTGTAAACGAACAGCATCTTTTTCAGTAGTCAAAATTAATTTTTTGGAAGAATTAACCTCTTTCCATGCTTCTATAATTTTTTCAACATCCTTCATCGAGTAAGTATAATGGTCTTTGTATTCCAAATGCTCTACCACTTCTACTTTACCTATTAAATAATCTTTAATAGACTGCGCATCAGCAATCCCTGTCAACAACAAAATTTGTTGTTCTTCTAAAGGTACTTCCTCTTTGGTAAAGACATGAACAGGATGTGAATAGTCATAATAGGAAAAATACAATTTTTGATGTGGCCATGGAGAAATTTGTTCAATCAAACGTTTTTTATCTACAGGCAATAAGGCTTTTGGTGTTTTTGTAACGACAATAACATCAGCCCTTAAAGCGCTTGTTTTTCCTTCGCGAAGCTTCCCGACAGGAAGCAAAAAGTCATCTACATATAGATTGCTATAATTAGTTAACAGAATATTTAAACCAGGATTTACCCAACGATGCTGAAACGCATCATCTAAAACAATTAATTCCGCGCCTTCTTTAGCAAGTTTTTTAATCCCTCGCACCCTGTCTTCCTGTACTGCAATAGACACATCTTGAAACTTTTGAGCGTATTGCAAAGGCTCATCTCCTACCTGTCTCTTATACACATCTGACGCTGCCGACGATACTCCTTGTG
>CAXDKI010000112.1:0-3437 GCA_963990215.1 uncultured Flavobacteriales bacterium
ACAAGGAGTATCGTCGGCAGCGTCAGATGTGTATAAGAGACAGATCATAAATCCAATAGGAGCACCTGTTGTTTTTCCATCAAATACACCTGAAAGAATTTGCACAGTATCACTTTCTTTTCTAGCCGTAGTAATAGAAGATTGTCCTGGTTTTCTTCTATCCAATTCTTTTTGGATAGCTTCTACGTCTAAATAAAGACCAGCAGGACAACCGTCAACAACTCCACCTATAGCCGTTCCGTGCGACTCTCCGAAAGTAGTTAAGCGAAATAGCTGTCCGATACTGTTCATAGATGGGCAAATATAAGTATTTTACAAGCAGTGATGAGAGTCGTATTTTTGTATTTTCGCTTCCATATTATAGCACCTATGAAAACCGTTATCAAAAATATCAGCACACTAATTCAGGTAGAAAAAACACCTAGAGATTGGGTTGCTGGTTCCGATATGGCTCAACTACAAACCATTCAAGATGCCTTTATAGAAATGGAAGATGGAATCATCACTGCTTTTGGGAGCATGAACGAATGGACTGGTATTGAGGATTGGAATAATACCGAAATCATTGATTCAGATGGCGGGATGGTTTTTCCTTCTTATTGTGATAGCCATACACACCTTGTCTTTGCGGCTAGCAGAGAATGTGAGTTTGTTGACAGAATCAACGGATTGAGCTATGAAGAAATCGCAAAAAAAGGTGGTGGGATTTTAAATTCTGCGAGAAAATTACAAGCCGCTTCGGAAGAAGAATTACTTAAAGGAACTTTACAAAGAGCTAATGAAATTATGATGATGGGAACAGGTGCGGTAGAGATAAAAAGCGGTTACGGGCTAACACTAGATGCTGAGCTAAAAATGCTTCGTGTTATCAAAAAACTAAAAGAAATATCTCCGCTCACCATTAAAGCTACTTTTTTAGGAGCACATGCACTTCCACAAGAATACAAAGGTTATAAAGACACATACATGGATTTGGTCATCAACGAGATGCTACCACAAGTTGCAGAAGAAGGCTTGGCTGAGTATGTGGATATTTTCTGTGAAGATGGTTATTTTAATGTAGCCGACACCGAGCGTTTACTAGCAGCAGCCGCTCAATACAATTTGACTCCTAAAACACATGTCAACCAATTCAATATTATTGGCGGTGTGCAAGCCAGCGTGAAATACGGAGCGTTATCTGTTGATCATTTAGAAGTAATTAATGATGCAGACATAGAAGCGCTGCAAGGAACGGACTGCATGCCTACCCTTTTACCTTCTTGCTCATTCTTTTTAGGGATACCCTATGGGCCTGCCAGAAAGATGATACAAGCCGGACTACCTGTGGCATTAGCCACAGATTACAACCCCGGATCTACACCTAGTGGAAATATGAACTTTGTAGCGTCTCTAGGGTGTATTCAATTAAAAATGACTCCAGAAGAAGTAATCAATGCAACCACCATCAATACCGCTTATGCCATGGGAGTAAGTGATGAGCTAGGAAGTATTGCTATCGGAAAAAAAGCCAACTTATTCATCACTAAACCGATGGCTTCTTATGCCTACCTACCATATGCGTTTGGGCACAATCAAATAGAAACAATAATCGTTAACGGAAAAATTCAAAATAAATAATGAGCAGACAACTCATAGAATGCGTACCGAATATTTCAGAAGGACGTGACAAAGAAAAAATCAATACCATTGCCAATATTGTAGAAACAGTAGATGGCGTGAAGCTATTAAATGTAGATCCGGGGAAAGCCACCAACAGAACGGTGATTACTTTCGTTGGAGAACCTCAACAAGTAATTGATGCTGCTTTCCTTTTAATCCAAAAAGCACAAGAGCTGATTGATATGAGCAAGCACAGCGGAGAACACCCAAGAATGGGTGCTACTGATGTTTGTCCTCTAGTACCTATTACTAACATTAGCATAGAAGAAACTGCTGAATGGGCACACAAATTAGGCGCTCGTGTAGGAGGTAATTTAGCCATTCCTGTTTATCATTACGAAGCTGCTGCTAAAGAAGAAAATAGAAAGAACTTAGCGAACTGTCGATCTGGAGAATACGAAGGTTTATCCAAAAAATTAGTAGATCCTGCATGGAAGCCCGATTTTGGCCCTGCTGAATTCAATGATTCTGTAGCTAAATCAGGGGCAACGGCTATTTCAGCACGTGATTTCTTGGTGGCTTATAACATCAACCTCAACACCACTTCAACTCGTAGAGCTAATGCAGTAGCCTTTGATATCCGTGAAGCTGGAAGATTAAAAAGAGAAGGCGGAAAGATCACAGGAAAACCTCTAAAAGATGAAAATGGCGAACCACTGAGAGAACCGGGTTTATTTAAAGCCGTAAAAGGTATCGGTTGGTTTATTGAGGAATACGGAGTAGCGCAAATCTCTTACAACCTAACCGACATCAATATTTCTCCTTTGCATGAGGTGTTTGATAAAACCTGCGAAAGAGCCATTGCCAGAGGTATGCGCGTAACAGGCTCTGAACTTGTTGGACTGGTTCCTAAAAAGGTATTGATTGATGCGGGTAAACACTTCCTTACAAAGCAAGAGCGCTCTTTAGGTATTACTGAGAGTGAAATTATCAAGATTTCGATTAAAACCTTGGGACTGGATGAGCTAGCTCCTTTTAAACCTGAAGAACGTATCATTGAGTACATGTTGGATAGCGACAACAATAATCGACTAGTGGATATGGATTTGGTGGCTTTTGCCAATGAGACTGCTAGCGAGAGTCCTGCTCCTGGCGGAGGTTCTATCTCTGCTTACTGTGGCGCTATGGGCGCTGCACTAGGTACAATGGTGGCCAATCTTTCGGCTCATAAGCGTGGTTGGGATAACCGTTGGGAAGAGTTCTCTCAATGGGCAGAAAAAGGATTGACTTATCAAAATGAGTTATTGCGCTTGGTAGATGAAGACACTAATGCCTTTAATAAAATCATGGAGGCCTTTAGATTGCCAAAAGACAGCGAAGCAGATAAAACAAAAAGAGCCGCATCCATACAAGCAGCAACTAGATTTGCTATTGAAACACCTTTTAAAGTGATGGAAACGGCTTATAACTCTATGGAAGTAATTCAAGCTATGGCTGACTTTGGAAACCCTAATTCGGTAACCGATGCAGGTGTAGGTGCACTTTGTGCGCGTACGGCAGTAATTGGCGCTTTCTTGAATGTTAAGATTAACTGTGGCGATTGTGAAGATAAATACTTTGTAGAAGATATCCTTGCAAGAGGACAGGAATTGGTAGATAAAGCGTGCGCTTTAGAAGCTAAAATACTAGAATTGACCAACAACAAAATTTAATATTCGACAAACGCAATAAATGAATTCTTTTTAGAGGATGTTCCTGCGGTTTTAGAAAAGCTTGCAGTGATCACCCTTCCAATATGAGCCAGTACAGCCAAAAAAGGGGGGGGACTTCTGTAA
>CAXDKI010000113.1:0-3373 GCA_963990215.1 uncultured Flavobacteriales bacterium
CGAAAGCCAAAACTAAAAGTCGTGTTAAGCAAATTGCTTACGATCTCATTCAGCTAGAAATGAGTAAGTGTCCTTTGTGTATTTTCAAGCGTTTCAATTTGCTATTTTTGTTTTCACTTTATATAAACGAAAGATTACGCTAAACTGATACAACGATAATGAAAAAAATCAAATCTACTAGTATAAAAGAGGTGGGAGTTACAAATAACCCTAATGTTAAAAAACGCATGATGATAACAGCTGAGGACTTTGGAAATATTATGAGTTTTTGTAGAGCAATTTTTACTCCTAATCAATCTGCCTCAGCGCATGTTCATCCTGATATGAAAGAGGTTTTTTTTATACTTCCGGGTAATGGTGTGTTTCATACTAAAACGGAAAATATTAAGGTGGAGAAAGATGATTTTATAAGCATTTCTGCAGGAGAAACAAATTGGCAAAGCAATCCCTTTGAAGAACCTCTAGATTTACTGTATTTTGGAGTTAAGGTTTAGCGAGTTCTCCGCCAATAGCCGATATCTACAAATTTTCCAAACTTAAGACTAACCTCTTTGATATGTGTTTTTCTAATCAAAGAATGTCAATTAACGGAAAAGAATCTAGCAATCGAATGCCTTTTTCGGTATGTTGTACTGTGCAGCATTCACTGTAATAATCGTGTTGTAAAAAGAGAATATAGTTATTGTCAACAGCTTCTTTTAAGAATTCTCCTTTTTCACTTAAAGTGACTAATGGTTTGGTGTCATAACCCATTACATAAGGAAGAGGAATGTGCCCTGTGCTTGGTAAAAGATCAGCCATAAAAACAATAGTTTTTCCTTTGTATTTAATATGCGGAATCATTTGTGCTTCGGTATGTCCATTCACAAAAAGGATTGAGAGGTTTGCGAATAGCGCTCCTTCTTCTTTCACAAAATGGAGGTGTCCACTCTCTTCAATCGGTAAAATATTTTCTTTTAAAAAAGATGCTTTTTCTCTAGAGTTTGGTTGTGTTGCCCATTCCCAATGGTCTTGATTACTCCAGTATTTAGCATTTTTAAAAGCTATTTCGAACCCACTTCTATCTTTGTTCCACTTTACGCTCCCTCCGCAATGATCAAAATGCAAGTGAGTTAAAAATACATCTGTTACATCATTAGGGGTGAAACCGTGTTTTTTAAGAGATTTTTCTAAAGAAAAATCACCATGTAAATAGTAGTGTCGTAAAAACTTATCATCTTGTTTGTCGCCAATACCATTATCAATTAAAATTAATCGATTACCATCTTCAATAAGTAAGGATCGCATAGCCCAAGGGCAGAGATTCTTATCATCTGCAGGGTTTGTTTTACTCCACAAAACTTTTGGAACTACACCAAACATGGCGCCACCATCAAGCTTAAAATACCCAGTATCGATTGTATACAAATTCATGTTGAAAAGTTTAGATAGATCAAAATTAAAAAATGTCTTTAATCTATAATTTAGAAACCAATATTTCTTGTGATGAAAATACATCTTATTGCAATAGGAGGGAGTGCGATGCATAATATGGCTTTAGCCCTACACGAAAAAGGTTTTGAGGTAACCGGATCTGATGATGCTATTTTTAATCCCTCTAGGGAAAGGTTAGAGCAAGCTGGATTATTTCCTGAAGAGATGGGTTGGTTTCCTGAAAAAATAACAAAGGATATTGATGCTATTATTTTAGGAATGCATGCTAGAATTGATAATCCTGAGTTGAAAAAAGCACAAGAAATAGGTCTTCCTATTTATTCTTACCCTGAATATATTTACGAGCAGAGTAAAGATAAAAAGCGTGTAGTAATAGGGGGTAGTCATGGTAAAACATCCATTACTGCCATGATATTACATGTGTTGCATTACCATCAAATAGATTGCGACTACATGGTTGGGGCTCAGTTGGAAGGTTTTACTACTATGGTAAAGCTCACGCACATAGCACCTATTATCATTTTAGAGGGAGATGAGTATTTGTCCTCACCTATTGATAGAAGACCAAAATTTCACTGGTACAAGCCACATGTGGCGGTTTTAAGCGGTATAGCTTGGGATCACATCAATGTGTTTCCAATTTTTGAAAACTATGTGGAGCAGTTCCGTATTTTTAGAGATGATGTAAGTGAATGCTTGATTTATTTTGAAGAAGATGAACATTTGAAGGGATTGGTAAAAGAAGGCGCTTCATGTCGATTACGAGGTTATAAAACACATGCGCACAGAATAGATGATGGCGTGACATATTTGAAAGGTATAAATGAAGAAGTTCCGCTTGCTGTTTTTGGAGATCATAATTTACAAAATTTGAATGCTGCTAGATTGGTTTGTGAAGAGTTAGATATTTCTGAAAACATGTTTTTAGAAGCAATACAAAGCTTTAAGGGAGCTTCTAAACGACTTGAATTAGTGAAGAAAATTCAAAATACAGCGGTTTATAAAGATTTTGCTCATTCCCCTTCTAAGCTAAAAGCGACTTCTACTGCCATGAAAAAACAATTTCCAGAAAGGAAACTTGTAGCTTGTATGGAGTTGCATACCTTCTCTAGCTTAAACGAGGAGTTTTTAAAGCAGTATGCGCACTGCATGGATGATCCTGACACAGCGATTGTTTATTTCAATCCTGTAGCTATAGCACATAAAAAGTTAGAACCCATTACCAAGGTACAAGTGCATACTGCTTTTGCTCGAGAAGATTTAATGGTTTTTACTGATTC
Organism: uncultured Flavobacteriales bacterium; assembly: GCA_963990215.1. Taxonomy (GTDB): domain Bacteria; phylum Bacteroidota; class Bacteroidia; order Flavobacteriales; family UBA7312; genus UBA7312. The sequence goes on from CAXDKI010000113.1 coordinate 2,715, forward strand.
CCAAAAGTTACAAGAATATTTACAATCCCTAAATTGGAATTGTCAAAACTTACTCATGATGAGCTCTGGTAATTTTGATGGGATTGATCTTGAGGATTTGTTATAAAGGGAACACAATACCAACATTAAAGTTAAAGATGATGAGGGCGAAAAGACAAATGATAATGAATACTCTTGCTCCCAAACCCCACCAAGAAGATTTTATAACTTTCTTATCTTTTATCAAGTAAGAAATAATTACGCCATAAATCCCTAACATTAAGCCAAGCAGGAATCCGCCAAAGTTAAATGTGGATTCAGCTTCTTCAGTAGATATAGTTGCAATATCAGTAACGATAGGAAAAGCTGCAAATGCAATTTGGCTAATTAATAAAAATATAAGAGTAAATAATTTGTTCATACTTACAGTATATAATAAAAGCCCCTCAATTGAGGGGCTTTTATTTATCGAGACATTTTCCCTGACAATATGTTTATTAAATCAATTAAAGCCCAAATACCACACCCCCCTAATGTAAGAAGCATTAAAATTCCATTAGTTGTATCGCCTAACATAAATCGGTGTATTCCAAATATACCAACTAACCAGCATATAGCAGCTAGACCCCAATCAATCTGTCTCTTATACACATCTGACGCTGCCGACGATACTCCTTGTG
>CAXDKI010000114.1:0-3371 GCA_963990215.1 uncultured Flavobacteriales bacterium
TTCCTCTACGTCTCGTGGGCTCGGAGATGTGTATAAGAGACAGTTACTAGATTAAAAAACCGTTATTTGTCACGAGTTTTTTCTTTGTGTTTTTTGATTTGTCTACGCAAAGCATCAACCGCCAAGTATGTAGCCTCCTCAAACGAAGCACATTGCTTCTTTGCAAACAGTTCTGTACCAGGAGCATTAATCTTAATCTCCGCTACCTTATTGGAGTGATCATCTGTTTTATCTAAACGAAGAAAAACCTCTCCACTCATCAACTTATCATTAAAGGTAGTTAGCTTATCTACTTTCTTAGAAATAAAATCTAGTAATTTACGATCTGCATCGAAATGAATTGAATGAACTCTTAAATCCATAATATTTTGTTTTTACGCTCTTGGATGAGCTTGGTTATACACTTTTTTCAATTTATCAATTGTATTGTGTGTATACACTTGTGTAGCTGATAAATTAGCATGCCCCAACAACTCTTTAATAGCATTTAAATCAGCACCATTGTTTAGCATATGAGTAGCAAATGTATGTCTTAACACATGCGGACTTTTTTTATCCAAACTTGTAACTTGACTTAAATAATGATTAACCTGCCTATACACAAGAGTTGGGTATAGCTTTTTACCTTTATTGGTTAGCAATAGATATGAAGAATCTTTTATAGGCAATTCGGCTCTTAACTTTAGATACACATCAATCTTTTGACGCAACTCTATAGTTAACGGAATTAAGCGCTCTTTGTTTCGTTTTCCAAGCACTTTTATTACATTGCTAGATAAGTCAATGTCTTTAATTTTCAAATGTATCAATTCGGCTTGTCGTATTCCTGTGGAATAAAACAGCTCTATCATTAATTTATCACGTACTCCAGCATAACCATCTGCAAAATCAAGCTCATCCAACAACTGCGTCATCTGCGCTTCTTCGACAAAAGCAGGAAGTTTTTTACTCATTTTTGGTGACACCACCTTGATGGTAGGATCTTCTTTAATCTTCTCCTCTTTCAAAAGAAATTTATAAAACGATTTTAGAGCCGTAATTTTTCGGTTTACAGAACGAGGAGAGATCCCATAATCAAGCATTTTCGCCAACCATGATCGCAACATTGGATGTTTTGCTTTTTGCAAAACACTTTCATAGTTTTCTTCTAAGTAATCTTGAAATTGTGTTAGGTCAATTTGATACGCTTTGACTGTATGAGGAGAGTAGCGTTTTTCGAGTTGAAGATATTTTAGAAATTCATCGAGAAGCATATAAAAACAAAAAAGACCTTATTCTGAACGAATGTAACAATAAATTGTTACATCGTCAATAAAGTCTCCTAAGGAAAAATAAGTAAAAAGAACTATTCTTCCTCTCTTCTTAATTGCTCTTTATAAGCAGCTTTGATACGCTGCGCACGAAGCTCTACAGATTTTTTTGTGAATTCCCTACGATTTCTCAACTCCTTCATTGTTCCTGTTTTCATGAATTTCTTCTTGAAACGTTTCAACGCTCTATCAATAGATTCTCCGTCCTTTACTGGAATAATAATCATCCTTTGTTCCTTTAAATTGGGCTGCAAATATATAAATATCTACTGCTAAGACAACTCTTATTTTAAAATTTTTTTTGCAATAACCATCTTTTGAATTTCAGAGGTTCCTTCTCCGATAGTACACAGCTTAGAATCTCTGTAAAAACGCTCCACAGGAAAATCTTTGGTATAACCATATCCTCCATGTATTTGTACTGCATCAGTAGATACTTTTACAGCCACTTCTGACGAATAATATTTTGCCATAGCACCATCTAAAGTCATAGGTTCACCTATATTCTTTTTATCAGCTGCTTGATAAATCAACAACTCAGAGGCATCAATTGTTGTTGCCATATCAGCTAATTTAAAAGCAATTGCCTGGTGGTGCGCTATTGGTTTTCCAAACTGAACGCGCTCTTTCGAATATTTTAAAGATGCTTCGTAAGCTCCTTTAGCAATTCCTAGAGAAAGTGCCGCAATAGATATCCTACCACCATCCAAAACTTTCATAGCTTGAATAAAACCTTCCCCTTCTTCGCCAAGCATATTAGCCGCAGGAACGCGACAATTATTAAAAACTAACTCGGCTGTTTCGGAAGCACGCATGCCTAACTTATCTTCTTTTTTACCAGAACTAAAACCGGGCGTTCCTTTTTCTACAATAAAAGCACTAATACCACGAGAATCTCCTTTCTCTCCTGTTCTTACAACAACTACAGCTACATCACCACTAATTGCATGTGTGATAAAGTTTTTTGCTCCGTTAATCACCCATTCGTCTCCATCTCTTACTGCTGTTGTACTCATCCTAGCTGAATCAGAACCAGTATTGTGCTCTGTTAAACCCCAAGATCCAATAAACTCAGCTGTTGCTAATTTTGGTAAGTATTTTTGCTTTTGCTCTTCTGATCCAAATTGCAAAATATGTCCTGTACACAAAGAATTGTGTGCAGCCATGGACAATCCTACTGAAGGATCAATTTTTGATAATTCTTCAATAGCTGTTACATATTCCGTATAAGAAAAACCAGAACCACCGTATTGTTCTGGAACTAAAACACCCATCAAACCAAGTTGCCCTAATTTTTTAAACACATCAAAAGGAAAAAACTGATTTTCGTCCCACTCCTTTACAAATGGTAAGATGTGTTGCTCTCCAAAAGTGCGAATCATATCCGCAATCATATTTTGATTTTCGTTGTAACTAAAATTCATCTCCTTAATACTTTACTAAACTGATGGTGTTATCAGTATATTCATTCAACTTATTTTTTCCGTTTAAAAAGGCTAATTCTATCACAAAAGCAAAACCGCACACTAAACCCCCTAACTTTTTAATTAACTCTGCACTAGCAGAAGCTGTCCCTCCTGTTGCTAACAAGTCATCATGTACCAACACATTCCAACCTTTTTGTATTGCATCCACATGTATCTCTACTTCTGCAGAGCCATACTCTAAATCATACTGATGCGAAACAACTTCGTAAGGCAACTTACCTTTTTTTCTAACAGGCACAAAAGGCAAATTCAATTCATTCGATAACATCATACCAAACAAAAAACCTCTACTTTCTACACCAACAACGGCATCCAGTTTTAAATCCTTTAACTGTTCTACAAAAGCATCAATCACCTCCATACAAAGTGCAGAATCTGCAAGTATCGGTGTTATATCCTTGAATACTATCCCTTCTTTTGGAAAATCTTGAACATCTCTAATTACGGATTGAATTTTTTGGCTTAGCATACAGTTTACTAACATTTTTAGTTAAATAATATTTATTTAAATTTTTTAATTTCTCCTGATTTTATTTTGGAGAAATATTCACGCATATCAAACTTCACTTCTTTC
>CAXDKI010000115.1:0-3305 GCA_963990215.1 uncultured Flavobacteriales bacterium
TCCAAGGCTCTTATGAGAACGGAATTGATTTAACAGGAAAAGCCAAAGGAGTTTACTTCTTAGAAGTTGTTTCTGAGAATATTGATTTTAACAAGAAAATTGTACTCAATTAATTTGTATAGTATTTCTATTTTTTGAAGAATGCATCTAAAATACTAGACATTCCTTTATAGCCAAAATAGAAAATACCTATAATACAAATTCCTCCAACTATTAAAAAGAGGTTGTTTTCAGAGTTAAATCCCTTAGAAAGGGATAGGGCTGCTGTAAAAATAAATAGTAGAGCCACTGAAATGTACATGATACCGTTTGCAAATTTTACTTTATCCATTGTGTTCATTTATTGCATCTCTGACACTACCATTTTCTTGTAAAAGTTTCTGAGCCTTATTGTAATCTAAGCCAGTTTTATCCATAACCATTTTAGTCCCTCTGTCAACAAGTTTATTATTGCTTAGTTTCATATCTATCATTCGATTTCCTTGTACTCTTCCGAGTTTAATCATAATAGAAGTGGAAATCATATTTAAAATAAGTTTTTGTGCTGTTCCAGCTTTCATGCGCGTGCTTCCTGTCACAAACTCAGGGCCAACTATACACTCAATAGGAAGTTGAGCAGTATTGGCTAAAGGAGAATCTTTGTTGCAAGTGATACAAGCTGTTAAAATTTTTTCTTGATTACATTTTTCGAGAGCGCCAATTACATAAGGGGTAGTTCCAGAAGCAGCGATTCCGATAACGGTGTCAGTTTCGTTGATTAGATATTCTTGTAAATCTTGCCATCCTCCATTTGGATCATCTTCTGCAAATTCTATGGCTTTTCTGATAGCAGTATCTCCTCCAGCAATAAGACCAATAACCAAACCATGTTCCACTCCATATGTAGGAGGGCATTCCGAAGCATCAACAATCCCTAAGCGGCCACTTGTTCCAGCACCTAAATAAAATAACCGACCTCCGTTTTGCATGCGCGGAACAATAGTGTCAACAACTTTTTTTATTTGTGGTATGACCTTCTCAATGCTATGCGCTACGCTTTGATCTTCTCGATTGATGTTTTCGAGTAATTTCAAAGTGTTCATCTTTTCAAGATGGTCGTAATTGGAAACTGATTCAGTGGTTTTTTTCATTTATAAATCAGGGTATTTACTAGGGTTTGTTTCATGCATCATAGCATATACTTTGTCAAATACATCATCTGCATTTGGTTTTGAGAAATAATCTCCGTCTTCACCGTAAGCAGTGCGGTGTGCTTTTGATGTGAGAGTTTGTGGTTTGCTATCTAAATAGAAGAATCCTTTTTGTTCTTCTATCACTTTTTGAAGCATAAAAGCTGTTGCACCACCAGGCACATCTTCATCTATAAACAATACTCGGTTTGTCTGTTTTAAGCTTTCTACAATAAGGTGGTTGGTGTCAAAAGGTAGTAGTGATTGAACATCAATAACTTCTGCATGAATATCAACTTTAGCCAACTCTTTGGCAGCTTTACTAACTATACGCCAAGTAGAGCCATATGTAACGAGAGTGATGTCTTTTCCTTTTCTAGTGATTTCAGGAATCCCTAAAGGTGTTTTGAATTTTCCTAAATTGTTTGGCATCTTTTCTTTTAGTCGATATCCATTCAAGCATTCGATGACCATTGCTGGTTCGTCTGAAGCCATTAAAGTGTTGTAAAATCCTGCTGCTTTTGTCATGTTTCTTGGAGCCAAAACATGCATCCCTCGTAATCCGTTTAAAATCATCCCCATTGGAGATCCAGAGTGCCAAATACCTTCTAATCTATGACCTCTAGTTCGAATAATTAAAGGCGCTTTTTGTCTTCCTTTTGTTCGGTAATGCAAGGTTGCTAAATCATCCGACATGCCTTGGAAGCAGTAGAGCAGGTAGTCTAGGTATTGTATTTCGGCGATAGGACGAAGCCCACGCATTGCCATTCCAATTCCTTGTCCTAAAATGGTAGCTTCACGAATCCCAGTATCTGCAACGCGTAGCTTTCCATACTTTTTTTGCATTCCTTCTAACCCTTGGTTTACACCGCCGATTTGACCACTGTCTTCTCCAAATACTAATGATTCTGGATGAGTGCTTAAAATATAGTCGAAATTATCTTTTAAAATCACACGCGCATCAACCTCTTCTGCATCAGTATTATAAGTTGGAGCTACTTCTGTCACTTTTGTGGCAGCCCATGCTGATTCGCTATATAAGTGAGAACTATAACGATCTTGATTTTCTTGATTCCATTGATCAAGCATTTGCTTCAACTGTACTTTTGCAGGGTAATCTTCGCCACGCACTAATCGTAAAGCCGCTTTAATAGCAGCAAATATATTTTTGCGGTGAGGGTTGAGTTTAGCATCTAAATCCAATTGTTCTTTAATTGGTTTGATGAAAACACCGTTACTTGCTTGGGTAGTTAAATCACCTAGCAATGTAGTGGCTGTTTCTAACTCTGCAGCAATTGGAGATTGGTATGCTTTCCAAGCAGCATTTTTCTCAGTTGAGACTTTTTTCTTAGCTACTTTCCGTATTTCATCGAGGTTTTTTAGAGAAGAAATATTATTGCTAATAATCCACTCGCCAAACATTTTAACACAGTCATAATCATCTTCCCATTGTAAACGCTCTTTGCTTTTGTAGCGCTCATGCGAGCCTGAGGTAGAGTGTCCTTGGGGTTGTGTCATTTCGACAACATGTACCATTACAGGAACATGTTCTTCTCTAGCTATTTTCTCCGCTTTTTCGTAAGCGTTTATAAGTGCAGGATAATCCCATCCCTTTACTTTGATTATTTCATACCCCTTATTTTTCTTATCCCTTTGGAATCCTTTCAAGATTTCAGAGATGTTTTCTTTGGTAGTTTGGTAACGACTATGTACCGAAATCCCGTATTCATCATCCCATACCGAAATAACCATAGGGATTTGTAAAACCCCCGCTGCGTTAACAGCTTCAAAAAAGTACCCTTCCGATGTTGAAGCGTTACCAATTGTTCCCCATGCAATCTCATTTCCTTGATTAGAAAACTGTGTCCAATCTGATAAGTATTTGTTTTGTCGATATACTTTTGATGCTTGCGCTAATCCAACTAATCGAGGCATTTGTCCTGCTGTGCAAGAAATATCAGAAGCAGAGTTGTTTTGATTGCTTAAATTTTTCCAACTACCATCTTCGTTAAGTGATTGTGTTGAAAAGTGAGCAACCATTTGTCGGCCTCCAGACTGAGGTTCTGCGTCAATATCTGCATGACCGTATAGCTGTCTCTTATACACATCTGACGCTGCCGACGATACTCCTTGTGT
>CAXDKI010000116.1:0-3301 GCA_963990215.1 uncultured Flavobacteriales bacterium
CTTCCATCACCAATGTGTGCTATTCCTCCTAAAAAGAGGGTGTGTTGCGCTAAACTATTCAGTGCGCCAAACAAACAAAATGTAACTATTAAAAATCTCATTTCTTTTTCTTTTTAGCGTGAGCAACCGTTTCCATGACTATGTCCGTTCTCGTCCATAGTATCGCAGTGATAAAGGATGTGGTGTTCTGGTTTTACTTTTTGAGTTGGTTTCCCAGCATCTTTTTCGCTGAGCATCTTTTGGATTAAGCGTTGGCGTTCAGCTTGGTTTCTGGTACGCAATTCTTGATCTTTTAATTGACTGAAATAACAACGGCCGTCCACATACGTTTGTTCTACCTTTGCATACACAGATAAAGGGTTGTCCGACCATAGTACAAGGTCGGCATCTTTATCTGCTTTAATACTTCCTACTCGGTGGTCAATGTGTAAAAGTTTAGCAGGGTTAAGCGTTACCATTTTCCAAGCCTCTTCTTCTGTTGCTCTTCCGTACTTAACAGCTTTGGCTGCTTCTTGGTTAAGTCGTCTTGCCATCTCGGCATCATCCGAGTTAATAGCGGTTAACACACCCATGTCTTGTAGTAGAGCAGCATTGTAAGGAATGGCATCATTCACCTCAAATTTATAAGCCCACCAATCAGAGAAGGTAGAGCCTCCGGCTCCATGTTCTTTCATTTTATCAGCTACTTTATATCCTTCTAAAATATGTGTAAAGGTATTCAAAGTAAAACCCATAGAGTCGGCTACCTTCATTAACATATTGATTTCTGACTGCACATAAGAGTGGCAAGTAATAAAGCGCTCTTTGTTTAGGATTTCAACCAAAGTATTCATCTCTAAATCTTCTCTTGGAGCTACTGTTCTTCGCTTTTCTGATAGTGAAAGTGAATTGTAGTTTTTCCAAGTTTGCTCGTAAGCTCTGGCTTGGTGGAAGTGATCGTAGAACACTTGTTCAACACCCATTCTGGTTTGAGGGAAACGAATTCGTTCAAAATCGCCCCAGTTAGATTGTTTTACATTTTCTCCCAATGCAAACTTTATGAATCCAGCAGCGTCTTCAAATTTCATTTCTTCCGGTGCGCTTCCCCAACGGAATTTGATAATTCCTGACTGCCCACCAATTGGGTTCGCAGATCCGTGCAAGAGCTGAGCGGTAGTTACACCACCAGAAAGTTGCCGGTAAATATTGATATCGTTCGACTTGATAACATTCGCTATACTTACTTCTGCGCTACTCGATTGTGTACCTTCGTTTACACCTCTATCAATTGCAATGTGCGAGTGCTCGTCAATAATACCGCTTGTAAGGTGCTTGCCTGTCGCATCTAATTCTTGAAATGATTCCTTCCCAAAGATGTCAGCTCCGATAAGATTTTGTCCAACAGCTATGATTTTTCCATTGCTAATAGCTACATCAGCAGCTGTTAAAATGCCCGCTTGTTCGTTAGTCCAAACGGTAGCTTTTTTAAAAAGCAGATTGTCTTGCGATGGTTTTTCTGTCCAGCCATACGCCATATTAGGGAACCATAAATCGCCAATTTCTTCTGAACTTTTTTCGCTTTTGTTTTCTATTTCTTCTTCTTTAGTTAAAAAGCTAGCTGACCAATTTGTCCATTTGCCATTTGGTAAGTTTAGTTTTCCTTCCAGCGCACCATTAGTGTAGGTGGCACTGATGCGATGCACTCCTTGAAATTCATATTCTAAAGTAAAGTATTGCCCTTCTTGCTTTAACTTCACTTTGACAGTAGTACTATCTTGTATGATTTTTGCTTTAGGTTTGGCTAGAGAACCATTGATAATAAGCGTGTCTTTTTCGTTAATGAGATAGTTGCCACGTGAATCAAAATTGTTTTTTCTGCTGATGATGTGTTCTTTTCCTTGAATCCAATTACTATAAATCTCTCCACCTTTAAAAAGGTTACCTGAGCAAATCAAGAAGTTGGCTATTTTACCTTGTTCAAGTGTTCCTAAATAAGCAGAAGCTTCAATCATTTCAGCAGGATTTGTAGTCAAGGCTGCTAAAGCATCTTCTTCACTTAAACCATGAGTAATAGCTGTTTTAATGTTTGCTAGCACATCTGTTTTTTTCTTGAGATAGCGACTTGTAAAGGCAAAAAAGATATCTTCCTCAGCTAGAATACGTGCATTGGCAGGAGCCATTTCCCAATCTTTCATTTTTTTTAAGGACACCATTTCTGCAGCATACGGATTGCTTACGTCATAAGCATCTGGAAAGTTTAATGGCAGGACAAGTGCAAAACCTGTTTCTGCTATTTCATTCACTCGCTGGTACTCATCACCTGCGCCAAAAATGATGTAATCGATTTCAAACTCATCGGCTATTTCCCACGCACGAAGGATGTCGATTTTATTACCTACTTCGAAAAACTGAGGTAGATCTTGAAGTTCGTTCCAAGCTTCTAAGGAACGATTGTATTCTCCTTCGGGAGCTTGCTCGTACCACTCGGCATCTAGGTATGTTTGGTTGAGCAGCGCAATACTTCCCATTAATGAGCTCGGATATTTTTGACTAGAACTCCCTTTACTAAATGAGTAATGAGCACTAGCATTTCCGTTTAAAACAGTAGTATGTTCACTATCGCTAGCTAAAGTAGTCAGTAGTCCACTCCCTCTAGAAATACCGTCTTGTTGGTGTGTAAGCACTGCTCCAAAACCGGCTTTTCGATAGTTATTGGCAGAATTTTCGTTATGCTTAAATAGGTTGCGCGCCTCTATCTCAGGATGAATTGCTTCGTTCCAAGCAACAGCACCGCTTTTATTGCTGCGGTATTGTGGTTGAGGTTTCCATTTTCCTTTTTCCTTATGAGGGACTCCATACTCGCTATGTAGCTCGATAAAAGAAGGGTAAATATAATCTCCATCCATATTATGAATTATGGCATGAGCCGGAATGGAAGTTGTGCTATCGGCAGCTAAAATTCTATCGCCTTGCACCAACAAGGTAGCGTTTAGAAGCGCTTGTCCAGGAGCCCAAACAATATGCGCATTAGTAAATGCGTGTATAGGCTCAAAAGTGTTTTTAGCACCGTTAGTAGGGAAGGTTTCTTGAGCTACTAATATATTTGATAGGATTAGGGCTAAAAATGGAAAGAGGATTCTGTACATATCTATTTTTAATTGAATGGGTGAAAATACAAAAACACTTCATTAACATACAAGCAGAATCCTTACCTTTGTTTAAAATTAAATATAAGATGAAAACTTACCAAGCAAATATGATTAACGGATTAGCTTTAATTTTAATGCCATTATGCTGTCTCTTATACACATCTGACGCTGCC
>CAXDKI010000117.1:0-3274 GCA_963990215.1 uncultured Flavobacteriales bacterium
ATCAGATTGGTTATAATAGTTGAATACTTTTTCAGTAATACTTAAGTGACTACTTTTACGCTTTAAAGCTCTAACTTTCTTTTCTTTTTCAAGTAAATGAAGCAACAAATGTGCTCCAACCATCCCTGTTCCTCCTGTGACTAAAATCATAAAAACAAAGGTATCGAAAAAATGCGCCTTGAAAAATCACATTACTTATATTTGTCTCAAATATTCATCATATGAATTTTGTAGAAGAATTGAAATGGAGAGGCATGATTCATGATATCATGCCTGGTACACAAGAGCAATTTGCAAAGGAGATGACATCAGCCTATATTGGTTTTGATCCTACTGCCGATTCGCTTCATATCGGTTCATTGGTGCAAATCATGATTTTGGTACACTTGCAAAAAGCGGGTCATAAACCGTTTGCTTTGGTTGGAGGTGCTACCGGAATGGTGGGTGACCCTTCTGGAAAATCAAAAGAGCGTAACCTTTTGGATGAAGAAACTTTGAATCATAATCTTAAGTGCATGCAAGCTCAGCTGGAAAAATTTTTAGATTTTGATTGCGGAGAAAACTCAGCAGAAGTAGTGAATAATTTGGATTGGTTTAAAGAATTCTCTTTTCTAGATTTTATCCGCGATGTGGGCAAACATATGTCTGTAAATTATATGATGGCAAAAGACTCTGTAAAAAGCCGATTAGAAACAGGAATGAGCTTTACGGAATTCTCTTACCAATTAGTACAGGGCTACGATTTTTACTGGCTTTGGAAAAACAAAAACTGCATGGTTCAGCTAGGTGGATCAGACCAATGGGGAAACATCGTAACTGGTACGGAGCTAATTAGAAGAAAAGGTGGTGGACAGGCCTTTGCTGTAACTACTCCATTGATTAAAAAAGCTGATGGAGGTAAGTTTGGTAAAACAGAAGAAGGTAATGTTTGGTTAGATAAGACTAAAACATCTCCTTATAAATTTTATCAGTTTTGGTTAAATTCCTCTGATGAAGATGCTAAAAATTATATCAAGATATTTACTTTGAAATCGCAGGAAGAAATCAATACGATTATTACAGAGCATGAACAAGCACCACATTTAAGAGTTTTACAAAAAGCATTGGCTGATGAGGTGACTACGCGTGTGCACTCTTCAGAAGACTTAGATATGGCTATCAAAGCATCTAATATTTTGTTTGGAAAATCGACAGCAGATGATTTAAAATCTTTAGATGAGAATACATTCTTTTCGGTTTTTGTTGGTGTGCCTCAATTTGATGTTTCTGCTAATGATTTAGAGTGTGGAATCGTTGATTTCTTAGCAGAAAAAACACAAGTCTTCGCTTCTAAAGGAGAGGCGCGAAGAATGCTTAAAAGCAATGCGGTAAGTATCAATAAAGAGAAAGTAATTGAGGATAAGCAAATCAATAGTACTGACTTGATTTCCGACAAATATATTTTAGTCCAAAAGGGTAAAAAGAATTACTTCTTAATTACTATAAAGTAATTTTCTATTACGGGCAAGGCAAAGAAGAGTGATGTAGGTTAATTTTTAATTCACCATCTACCAAAGCGTACCCAAATGAATATTCTACCATTGTTTCTTCTCCATTATTGGTGAAGAAGTAGTGACCCATAGCTAAAGCTTGATTACCATTGATTATGATGTCCGCATTCACAAACCTAACTGCCGACCATGGTTTTAAAGCAAAGCCATTATCTTCTACACAACATCCTCCTACAAAATAAGATACAGCATCATCTTCTTCAATTCTGAATGGTTGCTCCTTAGCCATTGTTGGCTTGAAAAGTGCGCCAGCCACATACATTTTATTGACAAAATCGCGAGCATCTTGTGCTCCCTTTCCTATTGCTACAATACCATGTCCCCAAGCATTTTGTGCAGCTAAAACTTGTTCTTTTGTAATCATGTTCGCAAGATAAAAAATCCTTTATTAAAACACCTTTTCAAAGCAATAGTAAATATCTTTATCAGGCTTTAAGTTAATATGTCCTAATTGCTGATATCCTAGTTTTTTATAAAACTCCATAGCTTTCGGGTTGTGACTATAGGTGTCCAGTCGAAATGAAGAGCAGCCACTTTCAATAGCTATATTTTCGGCAAAATCCATCATTTGTTTACCTATTCCTTTATTCCATACTTTGGTTTTTAACCCTAATCGATGAACCACCATAAAGTTGTTGGTTTTATCCTTCCATTTGATATCAAGGTATGTTGGGTCTTGGATTCTATCAACGCGCATACCGGCAATAATCTCATTATTTAAAACACCAATATAATAGCAGGCTTCTTTTAAATCTTGCTCAATAATTTTTCGGTTTGGATAATGTTCATCCCATTGATCAATTCCTAGATTCAGCATACCTTCTACACACGAAGCATACATTTCCATAATAGCATCTAAATGTTCCGCAGTTGCTAATGTAATTTTCATTGAACTAAAAGATTACATCCTCGAATATCGGACTGTTCAAATCGCCCTAACACCTCAAAACTTTGATCGCTAAATACTCGACCTAGATCTTGCGTGGCTATGAATGCACAAGAATTTATATTAGCTAAATCAATGATATTAAGTCCTCCTGTCTTTCCGTTGTTTGTTAAGCTAAAAGGATCTTCAATGTCTCTACAAAATACACGCATCCAGTGAGGTGTGCTGTAACGCCCATTTCCTTTTGAATAGGCTTGTGATAGCAGTTCAGTCATGCCGTATTCGGAGTGTATAAGATCAACACCATATGCATTGGAAAGTGTTTGATGAAGTTCATCTTTCAACATTTCTTTTCGTTTACCTTTCATGCCTCCGGTCTCCATGATTATGGTGTTGTTCAGCTGAAATGGACCGAGTTCCGCTAAGTCTAGCAAAGCATAGGTCACACCTATTATAATTGTAGGTTTATCTTCTTTTAATATTTCTGATAACTCACCGAGGTTATTAAGATAAAAACCACTTTGCGGATGCTTACCTCTTTTTATGAGGTCTTCACACATATAAATTAGTGAAGAGCCTTCTCTTTCTAAATAGGAAGGTAGCAAAGCAAGAAATCTATATTTTTCAATATCGCCATAAAATAATTCGAAAGCTGTTCGAAAACTATATTCATAAATAGATAAGTCAGCCACTAAATGCTGACTGTGCTGCATTCCTGTTGTGCCACTACTTATAAAACTTATAGCGGATTTTTTTCCGTTCGTAATTATTGAGTGCGTTTTAAAAAATTGAATGGGTAAAAATGGGATTTCCGCTAATGAGGAAATACTTTCGATAT
>CAXDKI010000118.1:0-3258 GCA_963990215.1 uncultured Flavobacteriales bacterium
TAGAGCATCTGCCTTCTAAGCAGACGGTCACAGGTTCGAATCCTGTCGCGATCACGTTAGTAGAAAAAGTCCACCAATTTGGTGGACTTTTTTATTTCTTTCAAATAAGAATGATTATAAATTAGTTTGAAATCCAACATAGCTTGTCGAAAACATGCTTTTATCTATTAAATTTGTAAAATAGAAAAATCTATCACGCTATGATTCATCAAAAAATTGAAGACGCATTGAACGAACAAATAGGAGCTGAAGCAGCTTCTTCTCAATATTATTTAGCTATGGCTTCTTGGGCTGAAACTCAAGGATACGAAGGGATTGCTAATTTCTTCTACGCTCATTCAGATGAGGAACGTCAACACATGTTAAAACTAGTTAAGTATATAAATGAGCGTGGTGGTCAGGCACATATCACAGCTTTAGATGAGCCAACAAAAAACTTCAAGGATTTGAAGCATGTTTTTCAAGAATTACACGATCATGAAGTAAAAGTAAGTCAAATGATTAACGAACTAGTTCATGTTTGCCTGAAACACAGAGACTACACTACACATAATTTCTTGCAGTGGTATGTTTCTGAACAGATAGAAGAAGAGGCTTTAGCTAGAACAATCTTGGATAAACTAGCGCTTATTGGAAATGATAAAGGAGGACTTTACTTATTCGACAGGGATATTGCTCAAATTAGTGTAACGAGCGCTGCCTCGAACTTATAATTCATTCAAAACTTCTTGTATTTTTTTGCAAGCAGTTTGTATTTCTTCTTCGCTAATAATGAGGGGAGGAGATAATCGAACTGCAGTGTCTGTAAATAGAAAAAAGAAGGTGATAAGTCCTTTTTTGTAAGCTAGTTCTACAAATTTTCTACATTTTTCGACATTTCCTAATTCAATAGCAAGCATTAAGCCAACGCCTCTTATTTCTTTTACTAGTGGATGTTCTAATCCTTTTCGAAATAGTTTTTCTTTAGCAGGAATGCTATCGATAATAGAACTGTCTTGTACAAGTGTTTGTAACGTTGAAAGTGCTGCAGCACAGCTGACAGGATGCCCTCCAAAGGTGGTGATATGGCCTAGTTTTGGATTGTCTTTTAAAGCATCCATATTTTCTTTACTACTAATAAAAGCACCTATAGGCATGCCGCCACCCATTCCTTTAGCAATGCATAAAATATCGGGTATTACGCCATAAGTATCTAGAGCGAATAGCTTTCCAGTGCGACCAAAACAAGTCTGTATCTCATCAAAAATAAGGAGGGCCCCTACATCATCACAACTCTTTTTTAATTTTTGTAGCCAATTACTCATTGGTGTGACAAATCCAGTAGCACCTTGAACGGGTTCTATCACTACAGCGGCAGTCTTTTTAGTAATATTTTGTAAAGATATTTCGGAATTGTATTCAATTCTGTGACAATGAGGAAGAAGTGGTCTATACTTGGCTTTGTATACTTCAGTTCCCATCAAGCTAAGCGCTCCTTGGCTACTACCATGATAGCTGTTTTTACAAGATAAAAACTCTGTTCTTCCAGTTAGTCTTTTAGCTAGTTTCATAGCCCCTTCAATAGATTCGCATCCAGAATTTACTAGATATGTACAGTTTAAACTAGAGGGAAGGTTGTCGGCTAATAATTTTGCTAATTGATTTTGTGGACTTTGCACATATTCACCATACACCATTACATGCATGTATTGCTCTACTTGCGATTTTACAGCATTTACTACAGAAGGATGGCTGTGTCCTAAAGTATTGGCAGAAACGCCCGCCACTAAATCCATGTATTTCTTTCCATGAATATCTTTTATATACATCCCTTTAGCTTGTTTAACCTCTAAAGCTTTTGGGTGTGGCGTAATTTGCGCTTGGTGTTTTAGAAAGAGTTCTTTGCTCATAGCACAAAAATAAAAAAGGACAATGATTGGCTATCCTTTTCAATAATTTATCTTTTGTGAGGCGGACCTCCTCTTTTGTTATAATCTTTGATTATTCCAAGTAATTCCATTATAAAAAGGGATTCTACTCTATATAATTGTGCTGTTTTTTTAGCAGAAATAATAGATTTTAGCTCAGTGTAATTGTTCATATATTTAATGAGCCCAAAAATAGCTTATTTGCGTGCGATGGCTTTTTCGGCTGCAGCTACAATGTTTTCACTGCTTAATCCGTATTTTTTCATCAAGTCAGCTGGTTTTCCGCTCTCTCCAAAGCTATCGTTTACAGCAACCATTTCCAATGGAGTAGGAAGTTTTCTTCCTAATAGTTGTGCAATACTCTCGCCTAAACCACCTAACATCATGTGTTCTTCAGCTGTCACCACACACCTTGTCTTTTGAGCTGAAGCTATAACTGCTTCTTCATCTAAAGGCTTAATGGTGTGTATGTTTATTATTTCTGCATTGATGCCTTTTTCGGCTAAAGATTTTTTAGCTTCTAGTGCTTCCCAAACCATGTGTCCTGTTGCAAAGATGGAAACATTATTTCCTTCTTCTAAATGCAATGCTTTTCCAATTTCAAAAGTTTGATTTTCTGCAGTAAAGTTCGGTACTTTTGGTCTACCAAATCGCAAGTACACAGGTCCTTCATGTTCGGCAATTGCAATGGTAGCCGCTTTAGTTTGGTTGAAATCACATGGATTGATGACAGTCATTCCAGGTAACATTTTCATCAAGCCAATATCCTCTAAAATTTGGTGTGTTGCCCCATCTTCTCCTAGTGTAAGTCCTGCATGAGAAGCACAGATTTTTACATTTTTATCAGAGTATGCTACCGATTGACGGATTTGATCATAGACACGACCTGTAGCGAATCCGGCAAAAGTCCCAGCAAAAGGAATTTTGCCACCAATAGTCATTCCTGCTGCGATACCAATCATATTAGATTCGGCAATACCTACTTGAAAAAAACGTTCAGGATGTTTTTTAGCAAAGTCGTTCATTTTTAAGGAACCAGTTAAATCGGCACACAGTGCTACTACATCTGGGTTTATTTTACCTAGTTCAGATAGTCCTGCTCCAAATCCAGAACGAGTGTCTCTTTTTTCCATTTATTAAAGTTTTACGGATACAGATTTTCGTGATGTCACTGTAAACTGTTTTTCTTTCGTATATATGCTTTGTTTTGAGCTTCTTGCTCTGTAAATTATTCTGTATTTACCAGGCAGTAAGTTAAGTGTTTCTCTTTTTTTATCGGAGTTGATATCGCACACCCATTTCAGTTCACTTTCATCCTCAAAAATACTACCGTAGCCTTGAGAGGTGTAAG
>CAXDKI010000119.1:0-3170 GCA_963990215.1 uncultured Flavobacteriales bacterium
CATTAAAAAGAATAAGAAA
This sequence comes from uncultured Flavobacteriales bacterium, assembly GCA_963990215.1. GTDB lineage: Bacteria > Bacteroidota > Bacteroidia > Flavobacteriales > UBA7312 > UBA7312. The sequence goes on from CAXDKI010000119.1 coordinate 20, forward strand.
TGAGATTTTTAGTAGTTACATTTTGTTTGTTTAGCGCACTGAATAGTTTGGCGCAACACACCCTCTTTTTAGGAGGAATAGCACACATTGGTGATGGAAGTAAAATAGAAACATCTGCCATTGCAATTAAAGACGGGAGATTTGAAATGGTGGCCGATGCAAGAGTCATTCGTATTGACCCTGCAGCATACGACACTATTATTCATGTTTACAACCAACATGTCTATCCTGGATTTATCGCTACCAACACCACCTTGGGAATTACTGAAATCGGCGCCGTAAGAGCCTCAAACGATTACCAAGAAACTGGCACTTTTAAACCGCATATACGCTCTTTAATTGCTTTCAATGCAGAGAGTAAAATTATCCCTACCATTAGAAGTAATGGGGTTTTAATCGCGCAAGTAGCTCCTAAAGGAGGACGCATTACAGGAACTTCTTCAGTCATGAAATTAGATGGGTGGAACTGGGAAGATGCTGCACAAAAAGTAGATGATGGAATTCATCTAAACTGGCCTTCTTATTTTGTACAACGTGGTTGGTGGGCAGAACCTGGTAATATTGAAAAAACAGAACGATACAGCGAGCAAACCGATGCTATAAATGCCTATTTTCAAAAGGCATTGGCTTATCATCGTTCTTCTGAAAAAGAGATGGATTTAGAGCTCTCCGCTATGAATGGTTTATTTGACGGATCCAAGCAATTATATGTACATGCAAACCTCGTAAGAGAAATGACAGATGCTATGTTGTTTGCTGCAAAATATGAATTGGATAACATAGTGATTGTAGGTGGTAAAGAAGCGCACCTTGTGGCAGATTTATTGGTAAAACACGGAATACCTGTTATCTTAGATCGTATTCACCGCTTACCAAACACTTCAGATTCAGATGTAGACATGCCCTATAAGCAGGCGGGTCTTTTATATGCCGCAGGTGTAAGTATTGGATTCTGTTACCAAGGAGATATGGAAGCTATGGGACAAAGAAATTTACCTTTCTCAGCAGGTACTGCAGTAGCTTACGGACTACCTTACGAAGAAGCAATTGCCGCACTGACTCTAAACACAGCAAAAATGCTAGGGATTGACCAAGAAACAGGTTCTTTAGAATTAGGTAAAGAAGCTACTTTCTTCATCTCTAAGGGAGATGCTTTGGATATGAGAGGTAATGATGTGCGATTTGCTTTTATACAAGGAAAAGCAGTAGACTTAGACAACCATCAAAAAGCATTGGATAGAAAATACCGAAATAAGTTCGGATTAGAGGTTAAACAATAACGTTTATATTTGACTTATAAGGAAAATCGATTGACGATTGCTTAGAGTTGAATAAATGATATATTAAAATCCTGCTTTATCACGCACTCTTTGTAGTACAGTTTGTGCAATAGCCCGTGCTTTTTCTGCTCCTTTTTGTAGTTCTTTTTCTATTTCCTCTTTGTTTTCCATGAGGTAATTGAAACGTTCACGCTGTGTGGTAAACTTTTCTAAAATAAGCTCATATAACGCTTGCTTAGCGTGGCCGTAACCGAAATTTCCTGCTTCGTATTGTGAGCGCAATGCTATTGTTTGCTCTTCTGTACCTAAAAGATTGTATAACTTAAACACATTACAAACATCCGCATCTTTTGGCTCTTCTAATGGAGTACTGTCTGTTATAATACCCATGATTATTTTACGTAACTTCTTCTCTGGCAAAAAGATGTCAATAAAGTTATTGTAACTCTTACTCATCTTTTGCCCGTCCGTTCCAGGAATAATCATTACACGCTCATCAATTTTAGCTTCTGGCAATACCAAAGTATTTCCATAGGCGTGGTTGAAAGAACCTGCAATATCGCGCGTCATTTCCAAGTGCTGCTGTTGATCTTTTCCTACTGGCACAATTTCTGCATCGTACAATAATATATCTGCAGCCATCAGAACTGGATAGGTAAACAATCCAGCATTAACATCCGAAATTCTACTTGCCTTGTCTTTAAAAGAGTGCGCATTAGCTAACATTGGATATGGTGTGAAACAATTCAGATGCCATGTTAGTTCACACACCTCTGTTACATCCGATTGGCGATAAAAAATATTATTATCAGTGTCAAAACCGAAAGCTAGCCAGGTGGCAGCAGTAGCATAGGTGTTGTTGCGCAAGGTTTCTGTATCACGAATAGTTGTTAAAGAGTGTAAATCTGCAATAAAAAACAAACTCTCATTCTTTGGATTTTTAGAAAGCTCAATTGCTGGGACAATAGCTCCTAAAATATTTCCTAAATGGGGTACTCCTGTACTTTGTATTCCTGTTAAGACTCTTGCCATACTGGTAAAATTGAGTGGTAAAAATAAGAATTACCACCTTATATAGCACCCAATTCTTTTCCCTATTTTTGCTCATCATGAAAGTAATCAAGGGCATCTTTAGTTTACTTTGGCGATTTTGGTTTTTATTAACCTATACCATTCCCTTTGTACTGCTAATGCCCATCACCATTTTCTTTACCCTAAGCAATAAGCTATATCCTTACCTATATTGGTTTTTGCATCGCATTGCTTGGATTATGCTGTATGCTAGCGGCATATTTCCAAAGATTAAAAAAGGAAATAAGCTAGACCCTAAAAAACAATATATTCTTTGCTCAAATCATCCTTCTACTCTGGATATTGTCATGATGTTTGCTTTGAGCAAAAAACCTATCTCTTTTATTGGAAAGTATTCTTTGAGTAAAATTCCAATTTTTGGATACTATTATAAGTCTTTCAATGTATTGGTAGACAGATCCAACTTACGTGATTCCTATTTAGCCTATCAAGAAGCAGGCAAAAAATTAAAGGAAGGACAAAATATGGTGATATATCCTGAAGGAGGTATCCCAAAAGAAGATATACGCTTGTTTCGTTTCAAAAAGGGTCCATTCCGCTTGGCAATTGAAGAGCAAGTTTCAATCATTCCTATTACCTTTGCAGACAATAAGCGTTTATTCCCAACAGATTACCTGCGAGGAAAACCCGGTATTGCTCGCATCACAATTCATAATGAAGTAACCGCAAAAGGGATGGACGAAACAAATATTGAAAAACTCAAAAACCGAGTTTATAACATTATAGAATCGGAGCTGTCTCTTATACACATCTCCGAGCCCACGAGACGTAGAGGAATC
>CAXDKI010000120.1:0-3167 GCA_963990215.1 uncultured Flavobacteriales bacterium
TTATTATAGCTATCACAACAAGCTCATCTCCTTTGCAAATTGCTCTTGTGGACATTACTTCACCTTAAATACCAAAAACACATTTTTGCAATAGCACCTACCACAAAGCAATAGTATGCGAAGTATTTCAATTGGCTTTTCTTCACCAATTGAATCATCCACTTACAAGCAATAAGTCCGGTGAAAAAAGCGCTGATAAAACCGACAGACAAAGGTAAAAGGGTAGTCACATCAGTGCTGATGTTGCCGCCCAAAATATCATCGGCCATTTTTCCAAAAATCAATGGAACGACCATCAAGAATGAGAAGCGTGCAGCTCTTTCTCTATCAATACCCAAGAGTACCGAAGTGGAAATAGTTGCTCCAGAACGAGAAATTCCAGGAATGATGGCAATTGCTTGTGCTAAACCAATTAGTAATGCATGCCCGAAAGAGGTTTCTTTATCTGTTTTTTGTGCTTTATCCGCTAGAAATAAAAGCAAACCGGTAATGAAAAGCATACTTCCCACCAACAGAATTTGCCCGCCAAAAAGAGCGTCTATCTCTTCATCGAAAAAGATGCCTGCTAATGCAGCAGGAATCATAGAAAGAATGATCTTTAGTGAAAACTGAAATTCTTTGTTCCACTTGAATTGAAGCAAGCCTGCGAAAATTTTTTTAATCTCTTTCCAGAAAACAACAACGGTGCTTAAAGCAGTAGCAGCATGCAAAACCACTGTCATCAGTAAGCTTTCTTCGGGCATAGACTCATCTCCCAAAATGAATTTCGCCAACTCTAAATGACCACTGCTACTAACGGGTAAAAACTCGGTTAATCCTTGAATAATCCCGAGTATAATGGCTTGCCAAACGCTTTCCATCTGCTATTCTTTCGGCTTGTGTAAAATGGCAAAAACCTCAATGACTAAGCCAGTCAAAATAAGGATAGGAGCAATGGTTAAGCGCTGTGTATTAAAGATAGCATCGCTAAACACATTTGGGTCTTCTGAGCCACCACCGCTCATTAAAACAAAGCCAATTGCCATGACGATAACGCCTGCAATTAAAAGCTGATAATTTCTTTTTTCAAAAGTAAAATTCATAATCTATCGGTATAAATCGTCTTCATTCATTTGTAAGTATTTACCTACTGCCATGTTGGTAGCAAGCAAGCTCATTAGGATTCCTATTACAAGCATAGCTCCCATAATAACGCCAACCGTTGGCAAATCCTGCAATACCAACAATTCGGGCATTTCTTTTTGGATACCAAACAATGCGGTCATCAGTAACAGTATACTGATGAGTGCTCCAAACATGCCTTGCGTTAACCCACTATACAAAAAGGGTTTGCGGATAAATCCATGTGTAGCACCCACTAATTTCATAGTGCGGATTAAAAACCTTTTGGAGTAAACCGATAAACGAATGGTGTTGTTGATAAGCGCTATAGCAATAATAAAAAGCAGTGTGCAGAACGCAAGTAATAGTAAGCTTACTTTCTGCATATTTTGGTTTATAGCATCTACCAAATCTTTTTGGAAGACAACATCTTTTACCAAGGCGTGTTCTTTCATTTTGCGCTCAATGCTACTCATTTTCTCACTCGTTGTATGTGCGGCATGTAAGTGGATGTCAATCGAGGATGATAGCGGATTAAATCCTAAAAAAGAAATAAAGTCCTCTCCTAAATCTTGTTGTAGAATTGAAGTTGCTTCTTCTCGGCTTACATATTGGCTCGACTTCACCCATTCGGATGCATCCAATGTTTTTTGAAACTTTAAAATATCTACCTCTTTAACATCTTCATTCAACATCACCGTAAAGCCAATATTTTCTTTTACATAATTGGAAAGGCGCTGTGCATTGATAAGTACAAGTCCCAAAATTCCTAGCATAAAAAGGACTAGTGAAATACTGATAACAGTAGAGGCAGAAGAAGTGCGAAGTTTGCGTTTTGTATGTTTTTCTTGAATTTGTGTCATACAGCACGCTAAAGTAATCATTTTCCGAGCTTATTGATTAACTTTGACTCTTCATATTTTAAGCGAAAATGGAATATAATTTCAACAAAATAGAGCAAAAGTGGCAAGATCGATGGAGATCAGAAGGAACTTATCGAGTTACAGAGGATAGTAGTAAGGAAAAGTTTTATGTGTTGGATATGTTTCCTTATCCTTCAGGGTCGGGGCTTCATGTAGGACACCCTCTTGGGTATATCGCATCTGATGTGTATGCGCGTTATATGCGCCATAAAGGATACAATGTGTTGCATCCAATGGGTTACGATTCGTTTGGATTGCCAGCAGAGCAATACGCTATACAAACAGGTCAACATCCTGCTATTACTACCGATAATAATGTAGTACGTTATAGGCAGCAGTTAGATCAGATGGGTTTTTCTTATGATTGGAGTAGAGAAGTTCGCACATCAAGTCCAGAATATTATCGATGGACGCAATGGATTTTCAAGCAGTTGTTCAATGCTTACTACTGTAAGGATGCCGATCAGGCACGACCTATTTCTGAACTGTACGATTGTTTCTCGCAAGAAGGAAATGATCGGTTGAATGCTTGTTGTGATGAGGATACGCCAAGCTTTAGTGCTGATGAATGGAACACTTGGAGTGAGGAAGAACAACAAGCTCTTTTATTGAAATATAGGATGGCTTATTTGTCGGATACTTGGGTAAATTGGTGTGAAAAATTAGGGACTGTTTTAGCGAATGATGAGGTGAAAGACGGAGTTTCGGAAAGAGGCGGGCATCCTGTTGAGCAGAAGTTGATGCGTCAATGGTCTATGAGAATAACGGCTTATGCCGAACGTTTATTAAACGATTTAGAAACGGTAGAATGGAGCAGTTCGATCAAAGAGATACAGTGTAACTGGATTGGAAAATCCAAAGGAGCTTCTGTTGTTTTTGCTGTAGAGGGGTGCGATGCGCAAATAGAAGTTTTTACTACACGCCCCGAGACTATTTATGGAGTGAGTTTTATGGTGCTAGCGCCTGAGCATGAGTTGGCCCTAAGTATTACTACGCAAGCTCAACAAGCAGAAGTAGAAGCATATGTGAAACAAGCAACATTGAAATCGGAAAGAGACCGACAGTCCGATGTGAAAAATATTACCGGAGCTTTTACAGGAGCTTACGCTATCCATCCATTTACACGAGAAAAAGTAGCGATTT
>CAXDKI010000121.1:0-3157 GCA_963990215.1 uncultured Flavobacteriales bacterium
AGATCCGAAAAAAGACAATTTTTGGGCATATCAAGGAGTCGATTTATTCAAACCTAATCTGAAAGAATTGAATGATGCTTATGACACTCAAGTTGCAGGAACTAATATTGCTGATATAGAAAAACAAACTAAAAATCTACAAAAAAAACTAAAGGCAAAGACCATTCTACTTACTCTTTCCGAAAATGGAATTTTCCATCTATCAAACGAAAGTTTACACCAAGCTGCTTTTGAAAGAAATATTGTAGATGTATCCGGTGCTGGCGACAGCGTTATTGCGGCAGCTGCATTAGGGTTATCGATAGGGTTAACCACTCAAGAGATTTGCACAATCTCTAATTTATCTGGAGGATTAGTATGTGAAAAAGCAGGAATAACTCCTATTCAAAAAGAAAAATTATTGGCAGCACTTACTCATTAAGCTGCTTTCCACAAAATTTACAGTGCATAGCGTCTACATCATGTCCTTCTTTAGAACAAGAACGACAAGCTTGTGTACTGACATTTTTAGAAGAGTGCCTAGCCATATCGGCTGAAACAATTCCTGTAGGAACAGCGATAATTCCATAACCCATAATCATAATAACAGAGGCAATGAGCTTTCCTAATGCAGTAACAGGAACTACATCCCCATAACCCACTGTTGTTAGCGTAACTACCGACCAATAAATAGACTTAGGAATGTTGTCGAAACCATTTTGCTGACCCTCTACTACATACATTAAAGTACCTAACAGCACAACCAAAAGAACTACCGACAACAAAAACACTATGATTTTTGGTCTAGAAGATCTCAAAGCAATTTGCATTGTATAGGCACCTCTCAAGTAGGAGGATAGTTTAAACACACGGAATATACGGAGCAAACGTAAAATTCTGATATCAACTAACACACCGATAGGTGCATAAACAAAAACCAAATAAGTAGGTATGATTGCCAAAAAATCAACAATCCCCATGAATGAAAAAATATACTTCCAAGGTTTTTGAACAGAGTAAATTCGCAACACATATTCTATGGTGAATAGAAATGTAAAGAACCACTCAAGGTTTTGTAATATGTATCCATATTGCTCATCAATAGATGAAACACTACTCAACATTACACCAAAAACTGAAAGCAAAATCAAGATAATGAGCCAGATATCAAATCGCTTACCTTCCTTAGTATCAGCTTCAAATATTATTTCGTGAATTTTATCCCTTGTAATCATCACGGCAATATTAACACTATTTTCAATTAGTAAAGCTCTCTTTTATATATTTGCTATACTTTCAATCCGTTTTCGGCGGCTTATTATATGGCAAAAAGATTGAAAAACACTTCAGGTCAGTTTGGAACCACTCCGGTTTTCATGGCTTCTATTTGCACCATTTTAGGTGCAATTCTCTTTTTAAGATTTGGCTATGCTGTTGGGCACGTTGGATTTATAGGAGCACTAGCAATTATTCTACTCGGACACGCTGTAACCATTCCTGCTGCTATGGCTGTTGCCGAAATTGCTACTAATAAAAAAGTAGAGGGTGGTGGAGACTACTATGTCATTTCCCGTTCTTTCGGATTAAACATTGGTGCTGCTATTGGAATAGCTCTCTATTTATCACAAGCTATTAGCATTGCTTTTTACATCATTGCTTTTGCAGAAGCTTTCGCACCATTTGGAGCACATCTTAACGAAAACTATAATTTAGGCGCTATAGGTTCTTTACTTGAAAAGAAAAAAGCAATTGGACTTGGAGCAATGAGCTTTTTAACAGCTCTCATGCTTACCAAAGGAGCAAACATAGGTATAAAAGCATTGTACGGAGTGGCAGCAATCCTTTTTCTTTCTTTAACCATATTTTTTATGGGAGAAAGTCAGATTTCTTTAAGCGATGTAAGTTTTGTTAGAAGTATTGAAAATTCAGACAACTTCTTTTATGTTTTCACCATCATATTCCCTGCCTTTACAGGAATATCCGCAGGGCTTGGACTTTCGGGTGACTTAAAAGATCCAAAAAAATCAATCCCGAGAGGAACTCTAATAGCTACAATTGTTGGTGCTTTTATTTATGTTATGGTGGCTTTAAAATTAGTAACCTCAACATCTTTAGAAAACCTAGCTAACAATCAAATGGTTATGAGTGATGTTGCCATCTGGGGCCCGATCATACCGATAGGATTAGCATGCGCTGCCATATCTTCTGCTTTAGGATCTATAATGGTTGCTCCTAGAACACTTCAAGCTCTAGGAAAAGATCAAATATTTTCATCTAAAAAGTTTGATGCATGGATTGCAAAAGGAAGAGAACAAGACAATGAGCCCATCAATGGATCTGTGATTACTTGCGTTATTGCATTCTTCTTTATTTATGTGGGAGACATCAATTTTGTGGCTCAAATCATCTCCATGTTCTTCATGGTAACTTATGGTGCTATTTGTCTAATTTCATTCTTGGAGCATTTTTCAGGAGACCCTTCTTACAGGCCAACTTTCAAATCTAGGTGGTACATATCTTTGTTAGGAGCCGTCCTTTCTGTGTGGCTTATGTTTAAGATGAACACTCCTTATGCTGTATTATCCATCCTATTAATGACTGCTTTTTACTACTACATTAGTAGAAGTTCTGGTGATAAGCGAGAAATCGTCAGCTTATTTAGAGATGTATTGGTACAATTTGCTCGTCAGTTACAAATCTTTTTACAAAAAGGTGAAGCAATTGAGCGTTCTACACATTGGCGACCGTTCGTGGTTAGCATCAGTTCATCTATAGAAAGACCAAATGCTTTCAATATGACAAAATGGATTGCCCATAAATACGGATTCGGAACTCATATTCATTACATCAAAGGATATTTGAGCAAACAAAATTTTCAGCAAGGAAAGGAAGTGGAGAAACAATTACTTATAGAGAATAAAGCGTCTAATGTATATGTAGACACCTTAATTTCTCCTTCTTACACTTCTGCTTTAGCCCAAGTAGTACAGTTATCCAGTATTTCTGGGAAAGAGAACAACCTCATTTTATTAGAATATTGCGAAGATGAGTTAGAATCTTTCGAAGATGTTATTAGCAATTTCAATCTACTACAAGCTACCGGATATGATGTAGCTATTTTACGCTCTAGCAACTGTCTCTTATACACATCTCCGAGCCCACGAGACGTAGAGGAATC
>CAXDKI010000122.1:0-3071 GCA_963990215.1 uncultured Flavobacteriales bacterium
AGAGACAGCTCCTATGCTTATCCATCGGTTAGCATTATTCAGGTTTACTCCTGCTAATATTGTATACATCAACAACCCTAATGATATAAAAAATGCTAACTGTCCTAATCGAGAATAATAACGATGAGGTATAATATGCGTGACATACATGGCAAAAAAACCAACCACTAAAAACATTCCATGCTTAAGAAAATAATACCATGTATTTCCCTCTGCATTTTTATACGCCAAAGCACCTGTTGCGCTATACACCACTAAAATGGAGGCCAACATCAGTAAGAAGACAACAGCCCAAATAGTCTTGTCTCCTTCTAAATTGATATATGGCTTACGCTCTTTCACTATAGGTTTCTTACTGTCTTTTTAAATTCATAACCTCTGTGCTCGTAATTATCGAACAAATCGAAGCTAGCACACGCTGGCGACAACAAAACTGCATCCCCTTTGCTTCCAAAATGGTAAGATATTTTTACTGCCTCTTCCATGCTTTTAGCATCTACAAGGTGTTCTACTTTTCCTTCAAAAGCTTCGTGGATGCGTTGTACATCTTCTCCTAAGCAAATAATAGTATTGACTTTTTCGGATACTAAATCGAAAAGTGTACTGTAATCATTTCCTTTATCTACACCTCCTACAATCCAAACAGTTGGTTTTGTCATGCTTTCAAGTGCATACCAAGTTGCATTAACATTGGTTGCTTTTGAGTCGTTGATATACTCAATTCCGTGCACCTTGATAACACGCTCCAAGCGATGTTCTACATTTTTAAAGTCGATTAAACTTTCACGGATTAAATCTTTACGCAAATCGAAAATACGACCAGCTATCGCTGATGCCATCGAGTTGTAGATGTTGTGTTTGCCTTGTAAGGCTAGTTGTTGAATGTTCATAATTAGTGGTTCTGAATGTGTTTTTATAATTAGTTCATCTTCTTTTAAATAAGCTCCTTCGGTCTGTTTGCTTTTGATAGAGAATGGCAACAAGTGTGCCTGCACTTCTGCTATGTTTTTTTGGATGTTTTGGTCGTCTGCACAATAGATGAAATGATTACTTTCATCTTGATTCATAGCAATTCGAAACTTTGACTGAATGTAGTTTTCCATTTTATTATTGTATCGATCCAAATGGTCTGGAATAATGTTAAGCAAGACTGCTACATCTGGCTTAAACTCTACAATTCCATCCAGCTGAAAACTGCTCAACTCTAGTACATATAAATCGTGTTTTTCGGTTGCCACTTGCATCGCAAAACTTTCACCCACGTTACCCGCTACACCTACATTAAGACCTGCTTTTTCAAGCATATGACCAATCAGTAAAGTCGTAGTTGTTTTACCGTTGCTTCCCGTAATACCAATAATTTTTGCATCCGTATAACGAGCAGCGAACTCTATTTCTGAAATAACCGGAATACCTTTTTCTTTCAGCTCTAAAATGAGTGGTATGGTGTCCGGAATCCCAGGACTTTTTACTACTTCATCAGCAGCAAACAACCGATGCTCGGAGTGGTGTTGCTCCTCAAAATCAATCTCAAACTGTGTAAGAACTTTTTGGTATCTCTCTTTGATCTTTCCCTTATCAGAAAGAAATACCTCATATCCTTTTTGGTGTGCTAAAACCGCTGCCCCGCAACCGCTCTCTCCTCCTCCAAGCACAACTAGCTTTTTCATCTATCGTAGCTTCAGTGTTACAATAGTTAAAATGGCCAACATCACTCCTGCAATCCAAAAGCGAGTAACAATTTTACTTTCGTGCATACTAAGCTTTTGGAAATGATGATGTAGGGGAGCCATCTTGAAAATTCTTCTCCCTTCCCCAAACTTATTTTTGGTGTATTTGAAATAGCCTACCTGCAACATCACTGATAAATTTTCTACCAAAAAGATGCCGCATAAAACAGGAATCAATAATTCTTTTCTAATAGCAATTGCGAATACAGCAATAATGCCTCCTAGGGCTAAGCTACCCGTATCGCCCATAAACACTTGTGCTGGGTAAGAGTTATACCATAGGAATCCTACACAAGCTCCCACAAAGGCTGCCATGTAAATCACTAATTCTCCTGAATTTGGGATGTACATGATGTTGAGGTAATCAGCAAAAAAGACATTGCCAGAAACATAAGCAAGAATTCCTAAAGTCGCTCCGATAATAGCTGATGTTCCGGTTGCTAATCCGTCTAATCCATCCGTCATATTTGCGCCATTACTAACCGCTGTTATCACAAAAATGACCATCAAAATGAACACAATCCAAGTTAGTGAAGCTGTGTTCTCACCCATCCAAGAAAGCGCGACTTCGTAATCGAATTCGTTGTTTTTGACAAAGGGTATTGTTGTTTTTGTAGATTTTATCTCCTCTCCAAAAACTTGCTCTGTTTCTATCGATACTGGCGCATCTATTTTTTCCTTAATAGTAATTCCATCATGAAAATAAAGTGTTACTCCCACTATCAAACCAAGCCCTACTTGACCTAGTATTTTGAATCTTCCGGCAAGTCCTTCTTTATCCTTTTTGAACACTTTAATGTAATCGTCTAAGAAGCCGATTGCACCAAGCCAAATAGTAGATATTAACATAATAATGATATAGATGTTATCTAGCTTGGCGAACAACAAAGTGGGAATAAGGATAGCTGCTAATATGATAAGACCTCCCATTGTTGGCGTCCCTCTTTTAGCATCCTCTCCAGCCAAACCTAAACTGCGAACTTCCTCTCCAATTTGTTGCTTTCGAATAAGGTTTATGATACGGCCACCAAAAACCATGCTTACTAAAAGCGAAGTAATCACAGCTAAAGCTGCTCTAAAAGAAATGTATTGAAACACGCCTGCTCCTGGAAGTTGGTATGTGTTTTCTAGATATTCAAATAAGTAATAAAACATTATTTATTCAATAATTTAAATGCGTTTTTTAATTCTTCTACATCATCAAATGGGTGCTTTACCCCATTTATGTCTTGATACTTTTCGTGTCCTTTTCCTGCTACTAAAATGATATCTCCTTGATCGGCAAGAGTACAGGCTCTGTCTCTTATACACATCTGACGCTGCCGACGATACTCCTTGTGT
>CAXDKI010000123.1:0-3057 GCA_963990215.1 uncultured Flavobacteriales bacterium
GTGTATAAGAGACAGGAAAAAGGACAATATATAGATGATTACGAAGCACAAATGTATCGTTGGATGACGCGGGAAACTCACCTTCCAAATATACTTTTACATAAACAATATCATCTAATTCTTGCAGAATCTCTTTTGAAGCTTCAGATAATGAGTGGCGTTTGTCGGCTGTTAGATCTAGGCGAAAGAAGAACATGCTTGCCAAGATATTTACTAATATTAGAATGCAAATATTAAAAGCTAAACGACTATATGTTTGTTGTTTTATTGCCACCTTCTACTTATTAAAATAGTTTGGGTTAGTAAAATAAATAAAGAATTTAAACTAATGAAATAGAGTATATCACGGCTATCAACTATACCTTTACTTAAGGATGAGTAGTGGGTGTTGATGCCAATGTACTGTATTGCTAGTTCTGCTTTTCCATTGCTTATACCACTAGCTATCACATCCCAACCTAAATAGAAAAAAGCTGAAAGGATAATGGCAATTACAAATGAGATGATTTGATTTTTACTCATTGCAGAAGCGAATGTGCCAATAGCGACAAATCCACTGGCTAAAAAGAATAAGCCAATATAAGATCCTAAAATTCCAGCACTATCTAGGTTTCCGATTGTTTCACCTAGTGCGTGTACACTGTAATAATGCACCAATGTTGGCAGGATGGATAACACAACAAGCACTAATCCTGCAAAATATTTTGCCAACACAACCTGTAATTCGGTTAAGGGTTTGGTTAAGATGAGCTCAATTCTTCCTTCTTTGTACTCATCCGCAAACAATCGCATTGTAACGGCAGGTATAAAAAGCAAGAATAGGATAGGGGCTAAAATGAATAAACTATCCATTTGTGCATAGCCGTTATCTAAAACATTGTATTCACTACTAAAACCCCACATTAACAAGCTGTTAGCAAGTAGAAAAACAGCTATAATAAGATAGCCTACAGGAGTGCTGAAAAATGCGTTAATTTCTTTTTTAAATAGTGCAAACATGATTGGTTAAAAATTATAAAATCTCTTGAACGCTCCAAGCCATTGGCTTATTGCAAAAAAGTGCTTTTGTTTGTGTCCAGACTCCCTTGAATAGTTCAGTTTCTCTGTATTGGTCTAAATTCGCTTGCGATTCCCATTTGCTGTATGTGAAAAAGATGTTTGAATCATGAATATCTTGCAATAGCTGGACACCATAACATCCTTCTTGTGCAGAAATTTTAGATTGATTTTCTTGAAAAATGGATTTAAACGCTTCCACTTTGTCAGCTTCAAATTCCATTTTAACGATTCTTTTAATCATCGAATTCTATTCTAATAATATCGTTTAAGTGTAAGCCCATCAAAGATGAAGCAGACCCTTCATGCATTGCTATTTCTAACTGCCCTGTAGAAATGAATAAAGCCAAGGCTTCTCCACTAGAAACATCTGTATATTTTTTGTGTATTTTATTGATTGCATAATGTCCTCTGTTTCCTAGATGAATAGTGAAGTTTCTTCCTTTAGCCACTTGCTTGAATAGGTCTTCCTTAATATTAGTGATAGCATTTCCGTAGGAATCAACATGTATAATACTTCCTCTGATGGAATTATTATCAAAAGTAGCTTTAAAGCTTGATCGTTCAACAGAGAAGTTTGGTTTTGGTGTGCCGATAACTTCTAAGGTTCCTCCCCGAGCAATGTGACAGGCAGCATTTACAAATACATTTTTCGTTGGAAAGGTCAGGTTATTGCTATCTTGTGTAATATTTAACTCTACTATATTGTCAGGTTTCATATCTAGTATAAGCGAAAAAATTCCATTTTCAGCACCTACAAAGTAGTGGTTGTTGGCAAAAATAGCGATGTGCGGAGTGTCTAATTTAGATTCTGCATCAACACCCACAATATGTATGGTTCCTTGTGGAAATTCCTGATAGCAATTGCGCAGTACAAAAGCAGCATGCCTAATGTTAAAAGGAGGGACTTGGTGTGTGATGTCAATAATTTTAGCGTCAGCTAATTGCCTTAAAATAGCGGCTTTTACAGCACCTACATAATGATCGGTAATTCCTAAGTCGGTTGTTAGCGTTATTATTGGCATAATTTATTGAAAGAGGCCGTGCTATTTTCGCTTAAAATTTGTTTTTTTGTCTTCTCAAAAGTAAGCATAATTTTCAGGCAAAATTATTAAAACAAAGAAAGAAAGCTAATGAGTGAAAAAGTATTGGAAATCAAATCAATAAATCCATTAGACCTTTATGGTGCGAATAATAAAAAACTAACTTTCATCAAGCAGTTTTTCCCAAAACTAAAAATTGTTGCTAGAGGAAATCAACTTAAAATTATTGGAGAAGAAGAGGTTATGCATCAGTTTCAACTAAAGTTTGATTTGATGTTGCAACACTTCAATAAGTATCAGCGTCTCACATCAAGTAATATCGAACGAATTATTTTGGATGATGCGTCTGTGTTGGAAGGAGATGATGATGTGTTATTACACGGTACTCAAGGACGTATGATTAAAGCGCGCACCGCAAACCAAAGAAAAATGGTGAGTACTATCGATAAAAATGACATGCTTTTTGCTATAGGTCCAGCAGGTACAGGAAAAACTTATACAGCAGTTGCATTGGCTGTTAGAGCACTTAAGAATAAAGAGGTTAAACGAATTATCTTGACAAGACCAGCAGTGGAGGCAGGAGAGAATTTAGGGTTTTTACCTGGGGATTTGAAAGAAAAGCTAGACCCATACTTACAGCCATTGTATGATGCTCTTCGAGACATGATTCCTACTGAAAAACTGAATGAGTATTTAGAGAACGGAGTTATTCAGATTGCACCATTGGCTTTTATGCGTGGGCGAACTCTTGATAAAGCATTTGTTATACTGGATGAAGCGCAAAATACAACAACTCATCAGATGAAGATGTTTTTAACAAGAATGGGAATGTCTGCAAAATTTGTGATTACAGGAGATGAAACTCAAATAGACTTACCACCCAAACAACCATCAGGTTTGTTAGAGTGTCTTCTGTCTCTTATACACATCTGACGCTGCCGACGATACTCCTTGTGTA
>CAXDKI010000124.1:0-3027 GCA_963990215.1 uncultured Flavobacteriales bacterium
GTTTAATCCAGAAGTATGCTTCAGCTTATTTGGAGAAGATAAAATTGCCATGTTACAAGGCATCAACCCAGGTGAAGAAATTGAAGTTTCTTTCAATCTTTCTTCTAGAGAATACAACGGAAGATACTACCACAACATTGATGCATGGCGTATTAACAGATCAGTATCCGCAGTAGTTACTGATCCTGCTGATGAAGCTCCTTTTACAGCACAAGCTAATGAAGAAGATGATGATTTACCATTCTAAAAATGAGTTTTAGCAATAAATTTGCAAATCTTTTTAAGGCTTTGTTACCAGCACCCTTTACTATTGCAGTGCTGCTAACGGGCCTTACTTTTTTGTTGGCATGGGCATTAACCCAACCACAGCAGGAAAGTTGGCATTTTATTGAACTATTAGAATATTGGGAAAAAGGATTGTGGGATACCCCGCTTTTGGTATTCGCTTTGCAAATGATGTTGATGTTGGTGTTGGGTCATGTACTAGCCCTTACCAAACCCATTAACAAGCTGATTGAAAAAGCCAGTGTGTATTGCAACACCACTGCCAATGCAGCAGCTATTGTGACTCTACTAACCTTAATGGTCAGTTTTTTCAACTGGGGTTTAGGGCTCATCTTTGGCGCCATCTTTGCCAGGAAGGTGGGCGAGCAAGCTGTTAAAAACGATACCCCTTTACACTATCCATTGATTGGAGCTGCCGGCTATTCCGGACTGATGGTTTGGCATGGAGGAATCTCGGGGTCTGCTCCTATCAAAATTGCGGAAGAAGGACATTTTATGGAAGCGAAAATGGGTATTATCTCTCAAGCAGACACTATTTTTTCTAGTATGAATATTGTATTGAGTATTGTATTGCTTATTGTTCTTCCTACCGCTATGTACTTGATAGGAAAAAGAAGTAAAAACAGCAGCATAAGTTTACCAACCCAGCAAAAAACAGAAAGCATTGATAACATTAGCAGTGCTGAAAAACTAGACCATTCTAGATTATTATCTTACTTGTTTGGTGGTATTTTATTGATGTATGCTTTTTATAAGGCCTTCATCAAACCGGATGTCATCAGCTTATCTTTCATCAACCCGAACTACATCAACTTGGTGTTGCTGGGGCTCGGAATTGTGTTGCACGGAAGCATTTACAAATACCTTAAAGGAATAGATGATGCTATTGGTGGTGCTAGTGGAATCCTGATTCAATTCCCATTATACTTTGGTATTATGGGTATTATGAAGTACTCTGGAATGGTCGGTATTTTTTCCGATTTCTTTGTGCAGATTTCTAATGAAGTCTCTTTCCCTATTTTCACCTTTATCAGTGCAGGAATCGTGAATATGTTTGTACCAAGTGGTGGCGGACAATGGGGAGTGCAAGGACCAATTATTATTGAAGCTGCTAGTCAACTCAATGTACCGTATTGGAAAGCGGTAATGGCATTGGCCTATGGCGACCAAATCACCAATATGCTACAACCGTTTTGGGCATTACCGTTACTTGGAATTACAGGACTGAAAGCTAAAGAGATTTTACCTTACACCCTGCTCTTATTAATAATCGGCTCGGTAATTTTTATTACTGGATTGTTGATTTTTTAAGCCCTTACATCCAAGGCATCTCTAAGCGCGTTACCTAGCAATACAAATGCCAATACCAATAACATTATGGCTACACCAGGAATAACAGCTAGATAGGTCTTATTCATGATGATATATGCGTAATGATCTTTGATCATGGCACCCCAAGAGGGGATGGGTGGTTGTGCGCCAATTCCTAAAAAGCTAAGTCCTGCCTCTATCAAAATAGCAGAGGCAAAATTAGCTGCAGAAATTACAATAACAGCAGCCATTACATTGGGCAAGACATGCTTAAAAATGATACGGAAATGATGAAAACCCAATGCTTTCCCCGCTTCTACATATTCTTTTTCTCGAACACTTAACACTTGTCCTCTAACTACCCTGGCTACTTCTACCCACATGGTTAAACCAACCGCCACAAACACTTGCCAAAAACCTTTTCCTAATGCCAAAGTAATCGCAATAACCAACAATAATGTTGGAATAGACCACACTACATTGACTAACCACATAATAGCATCATCTACTTTTCCTTTGAAGTAACCCGCTAGTGCACCTAAAGTGATTCCTATTAGCAAGGAAATGAGTACAGAAATAAAACCGACCGCTAAAGAAACTCTAGAGCCAATCAAAATTCGACTCCACAAATCTCTTCCATACTTATCCGTTCCTAAAAAGTAGTTTCTATTTTCTATATGGAATCCATCTGTATCAAGCTCTTTCCAAGGTAAATCTAAACCTTCAGCAAATGGTCGGTAACGCTTTTGCACTTCATCCCATTCTGATATTGGAATTTCTTGATACGAATTAGGTGTTCCGTATAACAGTGCCTCCATGAGAGAAACACTTGCTATATGTGTTTTTGGCAGTTTCAATATTTGCACTGAAAAACCTGGTTTTTGCGTAGCTAATTCCAAATGCATCTGATTAGCATAAGGACTTTTATCTGGAGCAATCCAATAAGCTGAAAGAGCTAAAAAGGTGGTAAATACAATCAACAAAAGACCACCCATTCCTAGTGTTTCTTTCTTAAACTTCTTCCATGCTATATGACTTAAACTACTCACTTTTTATGCTTTCTTCCTTTCCATTCAAAACCACCCATTTGTGAAGCTACTGCTACATACACAATGTAAAAGGGGTACAGTATTTGTAAAGGGTAAAAATAATGGAAGATATCTTCTTTTTGAAAAAATGTTATAGCCTTTTTCAAGAATGAATAGTCAATAATTGCTTTGAGTGCAAAAGCAATAAAAACCTCTCTCCATGTGCCCGAAAAAAGGAGTAATAGCAAACATAGATTAAACAAAAAGACAATCCATGAAATGCGTTTCGCATCCTTATCTTGATAGTCAGAGCTTTTAGCTGCCCACCTTTTACGCTGTTGTAGAAAAGAGTGAATACCTGTCTCTTATACACATCTGACGCTGCCGACGATACTCCTTGTGT
>CAXDKI010000125.1:0-3026 GCA_963990215.1 uncultured Flavobacteriales bacterium
ATTCCTCTACGTCTCGTGGGCTCGGAGATGTGTATAAGAGACAGATGTCAAGCCAATTAAAAGAATTGTTTTTTCAGCTGATAGCCCTCTTGAGAATAGAGCGTTCTCAGTTGCCTATTTTTTTCTTTCTTATTGGTTTATCTGCTGTTTTTTGGGTCCTCACAGTTTTATCTAAAGAATACACAGCTACTATTACTTCTCCAGTAGTGTTTGAAAACTACCCAACGGATAAGTTGTTAATTGAAGAAAATGATGTGGTGTTGCAAATGCAAGTAAAAGCACCTGGCTTTGCGCTTTTAGCTCATCAGTTTAAGTTTTTTAGTATGATTCCTTTAAATGTTGATAATTTTATAACCAAGCGTAAAGGGAAGATTTGGGAGTATTTTTGGATAGGAGATCAATCTTTATCTGAAGTGCAAGAGGCTTTACCAGCCAATATGCAGTTGTTACATGTAAAACCCAGTCGTATTGATTTAATGTTTGGAGAAAAGGCGCAAAAAGTAATTCCTATTTCATTAAAGTCCGATTTAAGTTTTGAACGATTATTTAGACAGAAAGGTGTAATTCAGCTGCAGCCTGATCACATTACTGTTTCTGGGCCAAAGACAGTTGTGGAGGCGATAGAATCCATTTCTACTCAAGAATTAAACTTGCAAAGCCTTGCTAAATCTGCACAAGGAAAGATTCGTTTAGAGGAACCGAAGCATCATGAGTTAACTTATAGCCATCAGGAGGTGTCTTATGTAGTAAGTGTAGAACAGTTTACAGAAGGAAAAGTAATGATTCCAATTAAAGTAAGAGACGTTCCAAGAGGTTGCGAATTGAAATTGTTTCCTGAAGAGGTTTCGGTACATTATGTTGTTTCTTTAGATGATTTTGATTTGGTAGATGAACAAATGTTTGAGATTCAAGTGAAGTATGACGCAGAAAAAGTAAGATTGACAGTAAAGCTAAATAAAGAGCCCGATTTAGTAGATAACATCCGTTTAAGTCCAACAAAAGTGGAGTATATTTTAATTCAAAAATGATGCTTAAAATAGGGTTGACAGGCGGTATTGGAAGTGGTAAAACCACTATTGCTCAGGTTTTCGAAAAGTTAGGCGTACCTGTCTTTTATGCGGACTTAGAGGCGAAAAAATGTATGGAGTCAGATATGGGTTTAATAAAGAAGCTTAAAGCAACTTTTGGTAATAAAATCTATATTGATAGAAAGCTACAAAAAGATCGCTTAGCGAGTATCATTTTTAATGATGATTCAAAATTACATACAATCAATCGATTGGTTCATCCTGCTGTTCAAAGAGTGTTTGAAGATTGGTGTGCAACACAAAAAAATTCTTATGTTTTGAAAGAAGCAGCAATTCTTTTTGAGAGTGGTTCTGATAAAGATTTAGATCAAATTGTTTGTGTTTCTGCTTCCGATGATTTACGAAAGCAGCGTGTCATGCAAAGAGATGGTGTTACAGAATCTCAGGTTTTAGAGCGAATGAGTAAACAATGGGAGCAAAGTCGAAAAATTGAGCTTGCACATTTTCATATTGTAAATGATGAAAAACAATTACTCATTCCTCAAGTTTTAGAAGTGCATAGTTTATTGTTAAAGCAATCCGTCTAAGTTGCCTAATCCTTGTCGGATTATTTCAATTTCACCTTTAGAGCAATCTACAATGGTAGATGGAGTAAGATTTCCATAACCACCATCAACAATAATATCAACTTGATTTTTGTATTTTTCATAAATCAGTTCAGGGTCAGTGCTGTATTCTACAATGCTGTCATCATCATGTATAGAGGTAGTCAAAATTGGGTTTCCTAACAATTCTACAATGCTTCTTGGTATATGATGATTAGGTATACGAATTCCGACAGTTTTCCTATTGTTTTTAAAGAGCTTTGGAATGGTGTTATTAGCATTCAAGATAAAGGTAAATGAGCCAGGTAATGCTTTTTTCATCAGTTTATAAGTGCTTCTATCCATTGGTTTAGTGAAGTCCGAAAGATGACTTAGGTCAGAGCAGATGAAAGAAAAATTATGTTTTTTGATGTTTAATTCTTTGATACGCGCAATTTTCTCAACGGCTTTTTGCTTAAAAATATCACAGCCTAATCCATAAACTGTATCGGTAGGGTATATGATAACTCCACCATCTTTTAAGCATTCTACTACTTGCTGAATATTTTTCTCTTGTGGGTTGTCTGGATGTATTTTTAAGAGCATCAACTATTATTCTTTGCGTGTTCTTCTAGAAATTTGGCAAGTCCTTTATCTGTTAAATCATGTTTTAATAACTCCAAAATGGGGGCTAATGGAGTGGTGACTACATCGGCACCTACTTCAGCACATTGTATGATGTGTTTTTGACTTCGAATAGAAGCAGCCAAAACTTGTGTCTCAAAAGCATGTACTTCGTAAATATGACAGATTTGTGCAACTAAATCAATACCACTTTCTCCAATATCATCAAGCCTTCCAATAAATGGGGAAACATAAGTAGCACCCGCTTTAGCTGCTAATAATGCCTGCCCTGCCGAAAAAACAAGTGTGCAATTTGTTTTAATGCCTTTGCTAGAAAAATATTTAATGGCTTTAATGCCCTCTTTTATCATGGGCACCTTTACCACAATTTGTGGGTGAAGTTGTGACAAGACTTCACCTTCTTCTACAATACCTGAAAAATTGGTAGAAATTACTTCAGCGCTTACATCTCCATCCACTATGTTGCAGATATCAATATAGTGTTGTTTGATGTTTTCAACACCTTTAATTCCTTCTCTAGCCATTAAAGAAGGATTAGTAGTTACTCCGTCTAATATTCCTAAGTCTTGTGCTTCTTGTATTTGCGCTAAATTAGCTGTGTCTATAAAGAAATTCATTCCCTGAAAATGATTACTGAAAAGTAAAGATATAGAAAAAAAGAAGGGCAAGCTACTCACATCGCACCGCTACAACCACATACCCTTGCTACCTTCCAGTACTGGTCTATGGCCATTACGACGTAGAGAATATCATTGTAGCTATGATGCAT
>CAXDKI010000126.1:0-3004 GCA_963990215.1 uncultured Flavobacteriales bacterium
CCTTATAGGTGTGAATAGCTTTTTTGTAATAACCTTCTGAAGCAAGACATTCTGCTTTTTGTAGATAGGAAATTGTGTGTTTTTCGTTGATTAATAAAGCATAGTCATACGCTTCAATAGCATTTATATAATCTTCCTTCTTTTGATATACAACACCTAAGTAGTGCCAAGCAATATGGTTGTAAGGATAGTGATCAATAAATTTTTTAATGAAGCTAATAGCCTGTTCGTAACCGTCTACCAACTCATAACAAAGTGTAATAGAGTACCAGGTGAGTTCATTGTTTGGTTTATTCAGTAGTAATCTTTTGAGGTATTTGATAGACTCTTCATATTTACACATGCTTTGATATTCGTATGCTAGACAAGAAAGAATTTCTTCATTGTTATTGTCTTTTGTGAGTAAACGCTCAAAATAGCCTATTGATTTAGGATGTTGTTCTAACTTGCTATAAGCTACTGCTAGGGTGAAAATAAAGTCTTCGTTGTTTTGTGCTAGGTGTTCAATTTTTTTTAGTTGATTCAAAGCGTAGTATGTTTCATCATAGGAAACGAGTACTTGTGCTTTTTTGATTTGCAACTCAACAGAAAAAGGGAATAATTTATCAGCAAGCTTAATTGCTTCCTGAATTTTATTGCGATTACCATTGGTTATGTAATGGTCTATTATTCGCTCAATCTCTTCCGAATCGAAATAAAAAAACTCGTTTCTAGATAGCATATCGTCAAAACGAGCAATTAAGTGATTCAGTTGTTGATCTTCATTATGTCCATATTCCTCTTCAAACATCTACCACTAAAATAGTTCGCAAATTTAAGTTTTCCGAGTCGTATGCAATAAGTTTTTTAACAAAGAAATTAACATTGAGTATTGCGCACTGAAAATGCTATTTTTGTGCATCAACAATTTGTAAATGACACTTATTAAATCTATTTCAGGCATAAGAGGGACCATTGGTGGTTCTGTGGGGGATTCTTTAACTCCTATTGATATAGTTAAGTTTACAGCTGCTTTTGGTAGTTGGATAAAACAAAGAGCACAAAAAGAACAGGTGAAAATTGTGTTGGGAAGAGATGCGCGTATTTCCGGGGATATGGTTCGCCAGTTATCTGTCGGAACACTTCAAGGATTAGGTATTGATGTGCTAGATTTAGGTTTGTCTACTACGCCTACAGTAGAGATGGCAGTTCCTCTAGAAAATGCTGATGGAGGAATTATCTTAACAGCAAGTCATAACCCAAAGCAATGGAATGCACTGAAACTGCTAAATGAAAAAGGAGAATTTATCAATGCGCAAGATGGAGCAGAAGTGTTGACTATGGTAGAGCAAGACGCTTATAGTTTTACTGAAGTTGATAATTTAGGATCTTATACACAAGACGACACGTATATACAAAAGCATATTCAAGCAATTTTGGATTTGCCTTTGGTAGATACAGCATTGATTCGGAGCGCTAGTTTTAAGGTGGTGGTAGATGCGGTTAATTCCACTGGAGGTATAGCTATTCCTGAACTATTGACAGCCTTAGGTGTAGAATGCGTGAAGTTATATTGTGAGCCAACAGGATATTTTCCACACAACCCAGAGCCATTAGCTGAACATTTAACAGAAATATCTTCTTTAGTTGTTGCTGAAAAAGCCGACTTAGGAATTGTAGTAGATCCTGATGTAGATCGTTTGGCGCTGGTCAATGAGGATGGAAGTATGTTTGGAGAAGAATATACATTAGTGGCTGTTGCCGATTATATTTTATCTAAACAAAAAGGAAACACAGTTTCAAATCTTTCTTCTTCTAGAGCATTAAGAGATGTTACTGAAAAACATGGAGGGAAATACGAAGCAGCTTCCGTAGGAGAGGTAAATGTAGTGACTAAAATGAAAGACACTGAAGCCATTATTGGTGGTGAAGGAAATGGAGGAATTATCTACCCAGCTTTGCATTATGGAAGAGACTCGCTAGTAGGAGTTGCTTTGTTCCTGACTCATTTGGCAGAGCAAAAAATAAAATGTTCTGAACTAAGGGCAACATATCCTGCTTATTTTATGTCTAAAATCAAAATTCAGTTAACACCAGATTTCGATGTAGATGCTTTGTTAAAACAGATGGAAGAGAAATATGCACATGAGCAGGTCAGCACCATTGATGGAGTGAAAATTGATTTTGCTGAAGAGTGGATACATTTGCGCAAATCCAATACAGAACCAATTATTAGAATTTATACAGAAAGTACAACTGCTGACAAAGCAAACGCTTTAGCGGAACGCTTTATGGCAGAAATTAAATCGATAATTTAAGATGAAAGTATATTTAGATAATGCAGCAACAACACCTTTAGATAAGGAAGTGATAGCAGCTATGATTCCAGTAATGGAAGAAGGATATGGCAACCCTTCCTCTATTCATGCTTTCGGAAGAGAAGCTAGGTCTAAAGTGGAAAGAGCTAGAAAAAATGTTGCCAAGCATTTAAACTGCTCACCAGGAGAAATCTTCTTTACCTCAGGAGGAACAGAAGCTGACAATATGGCGATACGCTGTGGTATGACTGATTTAGGTATCAATCATGCTATTACTACTAATATAGAGCATCATGCGGTAGGACACACTTTAGAGGATATGGCAGAAAAAGGATATATCAAATTAAGTTATGTAAACCTTGATGAAAATGGTAGTGTGAATTTAACACATCTAGAAGAATTACTGGCTAATAATGACCGTTCTTTTGTTTCTTTAATGCACGCTAACAACGAAATAGGGAATCTACTTCCGCTTAAAGAGGTAGGAGATATTTGTAAAAATAATAATGCTATTTTTCATTCAGATACTGTGCAGACTATGGCACACTATAGATACGATTTGCAAGATGTGAATGTACATTTTATCACAGGTGCAGCCCATAAGTTCCATGGTCCAAAAGGAAATGGATTCTTATACATCAATTCAGATGTGTCTATTACCCCGCTTATTTATGGTGGATCTCAGGAGAGAAACATGCGTGCGGGAA
>CAXDKI010000127.1:0-2989 GCA_963990215.1 uncultured Flavobacteriales bacterium
TTTAAGAACAGATTTTGCCTCTGATTCTATGGTTAATTTTGCAATCGATTTTATTTCTTCAGTTGTTTTCAAAAACTTAATTTTGAATTAACAAAACATTATTCTAATTTTAGGGATTTAGAATAAGTATTCTCCGATACAAAAGTATCATTTTTTAGCGCGATGAGTACCCAAACAACATCATTAACTTCAGAACTGCAAAATTATTTTGGATTTAGCAACTTTAAACGAGAGCAAGAAGCCATCATCCAAAATGTCTTAGCGGGAAAAGACACCTTCGTAGTAATGCCTACAGGGGGCGGCAAATCTATGTGCTATCAGCTACCTGCACTCATAAGTGAGGGTTGCGCCATTGTGATCTCACCCCTTATTGCTTTGATGAAAAATCAGGTAGATGCTATTCGAGGATTCAATGAGAGCGATTCTATTGCACATGTTTTAAATTCTTCGCTTTCTAAAAGAGATGTTACGCAGGTTAGAGAAGATATTGCTATTGGAAAAACAAAACTACTATATGTAGCTCCAGAATCACTCACTAAAGAAGAGAATGTAAACTTCTTAAAGAATCAAAAAGTTTCTTTTTATGCCATTGATGAGGCACACTGTATCTCAGAATGGGGCCATGATTTCCGCCCAGAATACCGCAATATTCGAAAAATTATCAATAGCATTGGGCGAGCACCTATAATTGCACTTACTGCAACCGCAACCCCAAAAGTAAGAGAAGATATTACCAAGAACTTAGGCATAGACGATTGTAAAGTCTTCCTAGATTCTTTCAATAGGGATAATCTATATTATGATATCCGTCCAAAAATTGATGTAGAAAAAGAAATTATTAAATACATCAAAAAAAACTCTGGAAAATCGGGTATTGTATACTGTCTTAGCCGTAAAAAAGTAGAAGAGATTGCCGAAACCTTGCAGGTAAACGGCATCAGCGCACTTCCTTACCATGCCGGACTAGAAGCTAGAACACGTGTTAAACATCAAGATGCTTTCTTGATGGAAGAAGTGGATGTCATTGTGGCTACCATTGCCTTTGGAATGGGTATAGACAAGCCAGATATTCGCTTTGTTATCCACCACGATATCCCAAAAAGTTTGGAGAGCTACTATCAAGAAACTGGTCGCGCAGGTAGGGATGGAGCTGAAGGAAACTTAGTTACTTTTTACAGCTATAAAGACATTGAAAAACTAGAGAAGTTTTTACAAGGAAAACCAGTTGCTGAACAAGAAATTGGTCGCCAACTTATCTTAGAAACTATCTCTTTTGCGGAAACCTCTATGTGCCGTAGAAAATACATCCTCCACTATTTTGGAGAATCCTTTGACGAAAAGAGTTGTAATGAAATGTGCGATAACTGCCGCCATCCTAAACCAAAGTTTGAGGGTAAACATTATGTGCAGCAACTCTTAAAAACAATAAATGCTATTAAGGAGCGCCTCAAAGCTAAAGAAATTGTAAAAATTATCGTTGGCGAAAGCAATACACTCATCAAACAACACAAGGCAGAATCCTTAGAGGTGTATGGGCAAGGAGCCGCTAAAAGCAAGCATTTTTGGCATTCGGTTATCCGACAAGCTATGGTGCAAAAACTAGTAACTAAAGAGATTGAAACCTACGGTATTATTAAAATCAGTGATAAAGGAAGATACTTCATAAATAACCCTCAAGAGTTTTTACTGACAGAAGATCACGATTATGATGCAATTAACGCTAAAAATGCTGCTAGCAATAACCTAAAAGGAGCAGCTGCCGATAAGGTGTTGTTTGGAATCTTAAAAAATTTAAGAAAAAAAGCAGCCAAAGAAAAAGGACTTCCTCCGGCTATCATTTTCTCAGAACCATCACTAACCGATATGGCTAATCAATTCCCTATCACAACAGAAGAGCTGAGTCAAATTCATGGTGTTGGACAAGGAAAAGCGCGTAAGTTTGGACAAAAATTCATCGACTGCATCAAACAATATGTACACGAAAACAATATTGAAAGACCACAAGACATGGTGGTAAAAACTGTTGCTAACAAATCGAGCAACAAGGTTTACATCATCCAATCAATAGACCGAAAACTTCCTATTGACGATATTGCTTCTGCCAAAGGGCTGAAGGTAGACGAACTCTTAACAGAAATAGAAACCATTGTAGAATCGGGAACTCGAGTAGACCTCAACTATTACATTCAAGATGTTTTGGATGATTATCAAGAAGAAGAGTTAGACGAGTTTTTTAGAGATTCTGAAGAAGGCTCTTTTGAAGAAGCTAGAGCTGAATTTGAAGAGGACGAATACACCGATGAAGAATTGCGCTTGTTCCGTATCAAATTTATTTCAGAAGTAGCTAACTAAGCGTTTACAGCCAACCAAGACATCATTCCTACACTTAATTGTAAAGCATTTTCATCTACATCGAAATAAGCATTGTGTAATAAGCGATCCTCTTGCCCTGCAAAACCCACACCCAAGCGATAGAAACACGCTGGAACGTGGTGGGTGTAATAAGCAAAATCTTCTGCAGTCATGCGCTTAGAAATATCTATAACCTTATTAGCACTAAGAAATGCTTGTGCGTTTTTAAAACAAGCTGCCGTTAGTTTTTCATCATTTTTTAAAAATGGGTAGCCGATCTTAATATCAACGTCACAGCTTCCGCCCATTTCGTCAGCAACATTTTGACAAATTTCACGAATTTTTTGATGTGCTTTTTCTCGATATTCTTCATTCATAGCACGAAAAGTTCCTTTTAGTTTCACTAAATCAGGGACAATATTTCCAGCACTACCACCATCTACCGCACCTATTGAAAATACTGATGGCACATCTTGTATAGCATCAAAATGTTCGTATAAAGCACAAATTATTTTACTCGACATAAGCACCGGGTTTAGTATTCGATCTGGTAAAGCAGCGTGACCTCCACGACCAATCACAGTGATGTAAATTTCATCAGCTGAAGCCATAAACATTCCTGAACACATGCCTATAA
>CAXDKI010000128.1:0-2980 GCA_963990215.1 uncultured Flavobacteriales bacterium
TGTGGAGTATTGAAAATAAGTTAGGAGGTATTGAAAACCTTTCTTTAATTCCTGGAAGCGTAGGCGCTGCTCCTATGCAAAATATTGGCGCTTACGGAGTAGAAATCAAATCGGTTTTTGAGCAATTAGAAGCCATTGAAATAGACAGTTTAGTAAGTAAAAAATTCAATAAAGAAGCATGCCAATTTGGCTACCGATACTCTATTTTTAAAGGGGAATTAAAAGGTAAATACATCATTACACAAGTGTATTTTAAGCTACAGAAAAAGCACAAATTCAACACTTCTTACGGTGCCATTGAGAAAGAGTTAAACAACATGAATGTAACAACACTTTCTTTAAAAGCCATTAGCCAAGCCGTTATCAATATTAGAGAAAGTAAACTACCCAACCCACAAGAGATTGGAAACAGCGGATCTTTCTTTAAAAACCCTGTTATTACCACTAAACATTTTAAGAAACTACAAAAAGAATTCCCAAACATTGTAGGATACTTGGCTTCCGAAACTAAAACCAAAGTAGCTGCAGGATGGCTTATAGATCAAGCAGGCTGGAAAGGATTTAGAAAAGGAGATGCAGGCATCCACAAAAACCAAGCCTTGGTGTTGGTTAATTACGGAAACGCACAAGGAGCCGAACTAGTATCTCTATCTAAAAAGGTGCAACAATCTGTCTGGGATAAATTTGGTGTTAAGCTAGAGGAAGAAGTGAATATTATCTAAAAAGAAAAGGAGCTTTTCAGCTCCTTTTCTTTTTAGATAATATTTGCTATTTCTGATTTCACAAAATCGGCTAGCTCTTTTACATATTCCTGAGAGAAGTTAAACTCAATCCCAGCTTCTTGATACAGCTCGCCAATAGATTTGGTGTAGCCCAAACTAAGTGCATCCATATAATTATCCAATGCTTTTTTTCCATGCATTTTGTAGCTACGCCACATTGCAATAGCTCCTAACTGCGCCATACCATATTCTATATAATAGAAGGGTACTTCATATAAATGTAATTGCTTTTGCCATAGATTCAGGTAAGCATTTTCGTATCCTTCCCAATCTACCACAGAGCTACCTAATAAACCCATTATGTTAGCCCATTCTGCTCTACGCTCTTCAGCATTATGTTCTGTAGTATAAATCCATTGCTGGAACTTATCGATGGCTGCAATCCAAGGCAATCCTTCGAGCACTTTTTCCATTTGCTCGCGCTTGGCACGCTTCAATTCTTCTTCATCCGTATAGAATTCATCCCATGCTTCCATACTCAAAAGCTCCATCGCCATAGAAGCTAATTCGGCCACTTCAGACGGAACACTCTTGAACTCACACAAATCTAAATCTCTACTTAAGAAAGAATGTACTGCGTGCCCCCCCTCATGAACCATAGTTACCAAATCTCTTTGAGAACCTACAGCATTCATGTAGATAAACGGAACACCTATTTCATACAAAGGATAGTTGAAACCACCTGGCGCCTTCCCTTCTTTCGACTCTAAATCCAAATGCTTCATGGCTTTCATAATCTCTAAACACTCGCCAAAATATGGGCGTAAACGATAAAAACACTTAATTGATTTATCAATCAATTCCCCTCCTCCATAAAATGGTTTTAATGGCTCTTTGCCTGTAACATCCACTGAACCATCCCATGGCCTATAGCTCTCCAAGCCCATTTTTTCTTTACGGTCTGCATCAATTTGATTGATAATAGGTGTAATTTCTTGCGCAATAGAAGCGTGAAAATCATAACAATCTGATGGGGTATAATCGAAACGCCCCATCGCTGCAAATTTGTAATCTCTGTAATTATCGAATCCAGCATTTTGCGCAATTTTTTGACGTAAAGCAATCAGCTCATCATACAGCTTATCCAAAGCATCACGGTCTTGCATTCTGCGCTCGTTCACCTTTAAAAAAACTTCTTCTCTTTTGGCTCTATCCGTGCTTTTCAAAAACTGAGCCGCTTTTTGCATGGTCATGGTTTCACCATTAATCTCTACTGACATTTTAGCCGCAATAGCGCCATACTCCTGCTGTTTGGTTTCCATTTCGGTAAACAGCGGAATATTTTCTTCTCGATAAATTTCAATAGCTTTATCCAAGCCACGAAGATATATACGGTATTTCTCTTGGTTTAAATCT
The DNA here is from genome assembly GCA_963990215.1 of uncultured Flavobacteriales bacterium. GTDB lineage: Bacteria > Bacteroidota > Bacteroidia > Flavobacteriales > UBA7312 > UBA7312. Next base: position 2,139 of record CAXDKI010000128.1, read on the forward strand.
TTATAAAACGGATTTTCCACCAATTTCAAATTCAGCTTATGACTGTAAGGAGCAACATTTGGAGAAATTTCCTTCACCCAAAAAGCAAAAGCATCGCTCAAACCTGCATCTCTTGTATCAATGTTCATTTTTATGTAGCGCCACGCCTGCTCCTCTTCTAAAACAGCTTCCAACTCACTACGATCCAACATCCACTTTTCCAACTCCTCAACAGACTGAATCTTTCTATCTAATAAGTCTTGAAAATAAGAGGCTATCTTACCCCAAGAGTTAACCACTAATTCTTCGGCAACGAATTTACGGGCTGAGCGTTGCGGAATATTAACTGTCTTTGTTTCCATCTTTTTCTTTTTTAAGCTCTACCAATCCGGCAGCATGCAAAAAATTATACCATTGAACTATTTTTTTAATATCCGACTGATACACTCTATCTTCATCAAAATCTGGCAACACTTCTCTTAACCAGTAATACAATTCGTTTTTAGACACCTTGTGACTGATAGTTTCTCCACCATTTTCTTTTTTAGCAATAGCAGAAAAAACATCCGATAAAGTTACCGTATCATTATAAGTATAAATACCTATATCTTCCAAAGCACTCACTTGGTGCGATGCATATAAAGGCAATCTTTTAGAGTCAGCAAGACCTTCTACAATTAAAGTATTCTTTGCCTGGCTCACTAATTTATACAATCCTGGCTTTCCAGAAATTGACAAAATTCCTTTTAAGTTCATCTAGTAAATAATTTAGGGCGCAAACTTACACTTTTACAGGCAGTTGGACAAAATTAAAAGATAGGTATCTCTTCCAAAAATCGATAGGAATTTTCTTTATAATTCAT
>CAXDKI010000129.1:0-2956 GCA_963990215.1 uncultured Flavobacteriales bacterium
ACACAAGGAGTATCGTCGGCAGCGTCAGATGTGTATAAGAGACAGCATCCCCATTTTAACATTATCTGTATTCGGAAAAATAACAGGCTCCATTCCAGGCGCATATGTTGAAATCAACTTACCATCTACACCCATACAATCATTAATAATGCTTGGTAGCTGGTTGTTGTCAACAAATGCAAGCGTATGATGTACAATTTGTCTATTTCCTGGTACAATTTCAATGGCTTTAATTTTCTTATCATTAATTAATCCTGTCGGCAATGTGAAGCACACGTATTCATCTTCACTAGATGCGGTGCTTGTGTATTGTGGTATTTTAAGAATTAAATCTGGATTTGACAGTATGCTTTCATTGTTGTAAATAGGTTGAGGTGGAGCTAAGCCTGGATCTCCTTCAGGACTTCCTAAGTTTGCCCAATCTAAAATTAAATCAATTTCGTTTTGGCTAAGTGTTCTTTCATGAGCGTAGTTTTGGTAAGTGCTGTCTGGCGGCCAAGGAGGCATTAAGCCGTTACTAACCATGTATGTAATTGCTCCTGAATTTGAGAAGGCTGCAGCGGTAGTGTAGTCAATTAAAGAAAAAGGCGCAACACCTCCTGAGTGGTGGCACTGTGTGCATTTATTGTAGAAAATAGGAGCAATATCTTCGCTAAAGTTAGGGGATTGACTAAAGCTAATAAAGGGTAAGATATACAAGATACATAGAAGGTTTTTCATAAAGAATTTTTATTGTGAATATAGGTATATGCTAATAGAAAGTCAAGCTTGAGTTATTGCTAGCTATTGCTAGTTTGGCTGTTTGCCCTAAAATAATAGTGTTATTGTTGTTTATGTGGCCAGCTGGAAAGTTAAATGCGACAGGGTAGTCGTATTCAGAAACAGTTTCGGCAATAATTTCCATCGCATTTTTTCCAAATGGAATGGTGTTGTCATTCATGTCGGTCATCCCTCCTATAATTAGGCCAGCTAAGTTGTACAGTTTTCCGTTGCGTTTCAAGTTCATCATCATTCTGTCAATATGATACAGATATTCGTCTATATCTTCCAAGAAGAGAATTTTCTCATCTGTATTTATATCAGAATTTGAACCTAGTAAGCTGTAAATAATAGAGAGATTTCCTCCTATTACTTTTCCTTCTGAGTGTCCAATTCTATTAAGTTTGTTATTTGTAAAACTATATGATATTGGATTTCCAAAAAGTGCTTGCTTTAAGCTTTCTAAACTAGTATTAGTGTTGCTTGGGAAGTTAACAGGCATGGCGCTATGCAGAGAAGTAATGTTTAAGTTGTGCAAAGTAGAATGTAAAGCCGTAACATCGCTATATCCAGCAATCCACTTAGGGTTTTCTTGAAGTCCAGAAAAGTCAACTAGATCTAAAATACGGACTGTTCCATATCCCCCTCGAGCACAAATAATTGCTTTAATTTCGGGGTTGTCAATCATCTGCTGTAAATCAGCAGTTCTTTGTAAATCTGTTCCTGCATATTGATTATGTTCTTGAAAGAGGTTATTTCCATAAACGACTTTCAACCCCCAGTTTTCAAGGCAGTTTTTAGAAAACTCTAATTCTTCTTTGCTGATTTTTCTGGCAGTAGAAATAATGCCAATTTGATCGCCTTTTTGAAGGGTGGGTGGGCGAATAAAAGATTGATCACTTGTGCTCACGATTCTCTGCGTGCTTTTAATATCTTTGCGAAGTTAATTTTTAGGATTTAAATGAGCAAGAAATATACCGTAACTTCCGCTTTACCTTATGCAAACGGACCTTTACATATAGGACATATTGCAGGAGCATATTTACCTGCAGATATTTTTGTGCGTTACAGAAAAGCAAAAGGAGACGATGTGTTGTTTGTTTGTGGATCGGATGAGCACGGGGCTGCCATTACTCTTCGAGCTAAAAAAGACGGCATAAGTCCGCAAGAAATTGTCGATAAATACCATGAAATTAACAAAAAAGCCTTCACAGACTTTGGTATAAATTTTGACATCTATCATAGAACATCATCAGAGCTACATCATGAAACTGCTTCTGAATATTTCAAGACCTTACAAGAAAAGGAGGTCTTTACACAAAAGACGTCAGAACAATTTTTTGACGAAGAGTATCAACAATTTTTAGCTGACAGGTATATTATTGGCGAATGTCCAAAATGTGGATATGAACATGCTTATGGAGATCAGTGTGAAAAGTGTGGTAGTGCATTAAGTCCTTCGGAATTAAAAAACCCAATATCGACTTTAAGTGGAAAAAAACCTGTAATGAAAACAACGACTCATTGGTATTTGCCAATGCAAAATCATGAGGATTGGTTGAAGGAGTGGATAGAGGAAGGAGTATTGGATGATAAACAGCATCATGATCCTAAAACATGGCGCACTCAAGTTTTGGGTCAGTGTAAATCATGGATTGATGGAGGTCTGCAAGAGCGTGCTATGACTCGTGATTTAGATTGGGGAGTAAAGGTTCCTGGAGAAGCAACAGAGGGTAAAGTATTATATGTGTGGTTGGACGCTCCTATAGGTTATATTTCTGCCACCAAGCAGTGGGCTTCTAATAATGGAAAAGATTGGAAATCTTATTGGCAAGGAGATGATGTAGAACTTATTCATTTTATAGGTAAGGATAATATTGTATTTCATTGTGTAATCTTTCCAATAATCTTACGCGCTCATGGAAAATATGCGCTCCCAAAAAACGTACCTGCTAATGAGTTTCTTAATTTAGAAGGAGATAAGTTGTCTACATCTAGAAATTGGGCGATATGGTTACATGAATATATTGAAGATTTTGCAAATCAACAAGATGTGCTTCGTTATGCTTTATGCGCAACAGCTCCTGAAAATAAAGACACGGATTTTACTTGGAAAGATTTTCAAACCCGAAACAATAGTGAGTTAGTAGCTATTTTAGGTAATTTCGTAAATAGAGTAGTGGTATTAACTAATAAG
>CAXDKI010000130.1:0-2941 GCA_963990215.1 uncultured Flavobacteriales bacterium
TTCTGCATAATTTGTATATCCTTCTTTCCTTGATATAATAAGAGGCTCTATGTCAAGCTTTTTAAGTGTATAAGTAATGGCTTTGCTAGCTCCTCCACTTCCTAATACTAATGCCTTTTTATGATGTTTCTGTAAAAGTGGTTTAATAGATTCGTAAAAACCAATCCAGTCAGTATTGTGTCCTATCCACTTTTGATCTCTTTTAACAACAGTGTTTACAGCCCCAATAGCAGTAGCTTCTGTAGATAATTTATCTAAAAAAGGAATGATATTTTCTTTATGAGGAATAGTAATGTTAAAGCCAGATAGGTTTTCTTTTTCTAGCAATAATCTTATCGTTTTTATATCATGTATTGGGTAATTTTGGTATTGACAACCACTGAAGCCTTCTTTGAAAATTTTTTCTTGAAAATAAGACTCAGAAAAGGAGTGTGTGAGCGGAAATCCTATGAGTCCAAATTTCCTCATGCTTTGGATTTGTTCGCTAAAAATTCAATCAATACAATAGTGGAAATTCCCAAGAGCATGCAAACAATAACCCAAACATCTGAACTTGTTAAGCTTTCTGGTAAATAGCGTTGATAACCAATAAGCATAGGTTCACCGTTTCTGTCTAATAGGTCGCTGTTAAAAAGTTCTTTTTTCCAAGGCCAAATAATGCTTAATGAACCAAACACAAATCCAGTTAGCAGTGCTAAAGTAGCATTATGATAACGCTTGAAAATCCATGAAATAAAATGCGAGAAAGCAATTATTCCAATTATCGACCCAATTAAAAAGAGGATGAAGTAAATAAGATGGTTGCTCATTTCTGGGTGGGTAGACAACACATCCCAATCTCCTGTTGATATTGCTTTTAAAAAGTCGAAAAGACTATTGATAGAAGTTACCATTAGTAGTTGATAGTTTCCCATCAACATAAGAATATAGGACCCTGAAAGCCCTGGTAAAATCATGCCACAAATTCCAATAACACCACAGATAAAAATGAAAAGGTAATTGGTGTTTTCTACGGGGGCAGGGTTTAAAAAAGAAATCGCTAGAGCGATAGCGGTTCCAATGAGTAACGTAAGTGTATTTTGCCAACTCCAGTATGTTACAGATTTTCCAATGAAGTATACTGATGCTAATACCAATCCAAAGAAAAATGCCCAGATTTGAGCCGGATTTTCCTCTAGTAGAAATTCGAAAATTTTAGCAATGCTAAAAATACTTATAACGATTCCAAGTAGAATTGCAGCTAAGAATGTAAGATTTATGTGATTTGAAAACTCTTTGAATTGACCAGTCATTAAAAGCTTGATAGCTGTTCCGTTACAAGACTTTAAAGCATTGACGAAGTCTTCGTAAATATTCGTGATAAGTGCTATCGTCCCTCCGGAAACTCCAGGAATGACGTTAGCTGCTCCCATGGCAATTCCTTTTAGCATAATACTGATAAATCGGAACATGTGATTAATTTTTTTCGCACCAGGATTCGTAACCACCTTCTAGTTGCTGAATGTGTGCTAGGCCATGTTTTTTTTGTAGCATAAAAACCATTGATTTAGAGCGCTTTCCGCTTTTGCAAAACATGACTACCTCGCCTTCATTATTGATTTCATGCAATCTAGTCATAACCTCTCCCATAGGGATGTTGGTGTTGCAAATACTACCATCTTCAAACTCATATTTTTCTCTCAAGTCAATGATTTGAATATCTGTTTTACTACCTATTTTATCTTTTAGTTCTTCGGGAGTCATTACCTTACTTTTTTAATCAAATGATTGGGTAGGTTATCGAAGAAAGTATCACCTCTTAATCCTAATCTTAAACACTCTAAAGGTATAACTTCATGAGCAGCAATATTTCCAAGGTTTACATTAGATCCCATGAGCTTAATAAACCATACTTGTTGCGATTTTTGGGGTGCTTCCCATAAGATGTTTTCTTGAGGAATTTTGGTTAAAATTTCTTCAATAAGGTCGGAGCGAACCTCACCGGTACCACGATAAATTCCAACATTACCTCCTTCGCGAGCCTCTGCAATTACTTTCCAAGAGCCTGCTTCAATTTCTTTTTGCATGAGCTCAATCCATTTGTATGGAGGGATAAGTTTGTTCGCATCCTTAGATCCTACTTCAGACAGTACAGTTACCCTCTTATTTAGATCTTTGATATACTTACATTTTTCCTCATGCGAAATTTCGATAGACCCATCAGATACTTCTACAGTGTCTAGTTCATATTCATCTAAGATTTTACAATAATCTTTAAACATACCTCTAGCTACAAAGGCTTCAAATAGAGTTCCGCCAAAGTAAACGCGTAGGTTCGCTTCACTGTATAACTTGATTTTTTCTTTTAAATCGTTAGTAATATGTGAGGTTCCAAAGCCAAGCTTTACCATATCTGTTATTTGACCAGAAGAAGAAATAAAGTCCTCAGCTTCTCTAATGCTAAGTCCTTTGTCCATCATCATAGTTAGTCCGTTTTCACGCGGTTTTGCACTCCTTTCAGGAATGAACGGTAAATCAAAATTCATGGAATTTTACTTTTTATAAGTGTTCAGCAAATTTATAAGATTTGGATTGTCTTTTACATTTGGCATGTAAATAAAGATATCCTGATGCTTTTCATAGTTCAATTTCAAGGCATCTTGAAAGTAAGTAAGCGCTTTGTTGTCATCTCCTTGATTGAAAAGGTAAGCAGACAATCGGTAAAAAATATCAGCACTATCAGGGTGATACTTGATGCCTTCGCACAAAACATCAATAGCCTCTTTTTGATACTCTTGCTGATAGAGAAGGTTGGAGTAGTTTAGCCAGATTTCTGGTTCAAAATTCTCTAGCTCGATCACTTTTTTATAAGCGATTTCGGCTTCTTCAATAAATCCTATCTTCTCATGTATCTCGGCATATGTAAACCAATAATCTACATTTTCTTTATCTAAATCAAGTG
>CAXDKI010000131.1:0-2924 GCA_963990215.1 uncultured Flavobacteriales bacterium
CCTCTACGTCTCGTGGGCTCGGAGATGTTTATAAGAGACATTTTTAATTATTTGTTTGGTAGTTTAAACACAAGTAGAAAAGTAGTTTTCGAAGACGACTCTTACTTGCATGCAAGACATACAGATCAAACAATGGTCTCTGGTTTTTATTACGATTTTGGAACCATGTTTAAAACAAAAGTGTCTGATTGGATATTATCTGCTTCTACAACTTTTGATAATGGAGGAGATGTATCGGCTAAAAAAACAGCACTTTCAGAAACATTTCGTTTCAATAATTTGATAGAAATAGTTGAAGATACCTTTGCGTATAGTCAAGAAGATGGTAGTGTTGTGTTGCCTAGTGGTTTTGCTGCTGGTTTTTCTGCTAGCAATGATCAATGGTTGATAGCAGCGGATTACACCACTAAAAACTGGTCAGAATTCAGTAATTTTGGCGCTTCAGATAATTTAGACAATAGCTCTAGATATGCTTTTGGATTGGAGTTTACTCCTGATAGAAAAGCGATTAACAAATACTTCAAAATGGTGCGTTATCGTTTGGGAGCGTATACGGCAAACACTTATCTGAATTTAAGAAATCAGCACTTGCAAGAAAAAGTATTTTCGTTCGGTTTTGGATTACCTATGAAGCGTAGCGGTACTTTGTTAAATCTTTCTGCAGAGTTAGGTCAAAGAGGAACAACACAAGAGAATTTAATACAAGACACTTTCGCTCGATTTAAAGTAGGATTAGTATTGAGCGATATTTGGTTCATTAAAAGAAAATATGATTAAAATGAAGAATGTGATTTTATTAGTGATTAGCTTACTTGCAGTTACAACTGTTGCTAAGCCTATTTTGCCGGAAGGAAAATTTGGAGCGGATAGTATAGAGTGTGTGAAGAACATCTCGGTGTATCGAGAATTTGTCAAGCAAAAAAATTATGCGGATGCGGCATCTCCATGGAGGTGGGCGTACTTGAACTGTCCAAAATCTACTAAGAACCTTTATATAGATGGATCTAAAATATTTAAGCACCTAATTAAGAATGCAAAAGGGAATAAGCCTTTACAAGTGGCACTAGTAGATTCGTTAATGATGATGTACGACCAACGAATGACTTTCTTTTTACAAGAAGGTTATGTTTTAGGATTAAAAGGTGCTGACATGCTAAAATTACAACCTAAAAATTTGGAAGATGCTTTCAGTTTGTTGCAGCAATCTGTTGAGATGGAAGGAAGTAAATCGAAAGCAACAGCTTTAGCAGCATATTTCCAAGCAGCATCTAAAAAGTTTGAGACAGGAACATTTGCAAAATCAGATGTTTTAGAAGTTTACTCTATAGTAGCAGATCATATTGATTATAATATCAATAAAGGAGGGAAGTCGCAAAAGTTTTATGCGAAAGCAGCTGAAAAGGTAGAAAAGCTATTTGTTCCGTTTGCTACTTGTGAAGACTTAGTAGCGATGTTTGATGTAAAGTATGCCGAAACTCCGGATGATTTAGGATTGTTGAAGCGTATTACTAAAGTGTTAGATAAAAAAGACTGTACAAATGCCTCAGTGTATTTTACATCAGCGGCAAAACTACATAAAGTTGAGCCAACAGCATTTTCGGCATATAGTATGGGGAATCTGTCACTTAAGAAAAATAAATCTTCCGATGCGATTTCTTACTACAAGCAGGCATTAGAAATGGCAGAAACAGAAGAAGAGAAAGCAAATTACTATTACGGATTGTCTGGAGCTTACTTCAAGGCAGGGAGTTTGCAAACAGCTCGATCTAATGCTTACAAGGCTCTGAAGCTAAAAGCGAACTGGGGTAAGCCTATGATTCTGATTGGCGATATTTATGCTGCTGCCTCCAAAGATTGTGGTTCTAATGCATTTGAGCAAGGCATGGTTTTTTCTGTAGCTATTGATAAGTTTATCCAGGCAAAAAATATGGATGCTACTGTGGTAGATGCTGCTAATAAAAAGATTGCTACTTACTCAAAATATTTACCTTCTAATGAAGATGCTTTCTTTTCTGGAGCAACAGAAGGTGGTGCATTTCAAGTAGGGTGTTGGATTAATGAATCCACCAAAGTTAGAATTAAATAAACACTGATAGAAACCTATAGACATATCTTATTAAAAAGCATTGCTGGCTTTGGCTTGGCAATGCTTTTTGCTTGTAGTAGTGATTTGGAAAAAATTAAAGAAATACAAATCACTACAGATGAGTATTATCCTGTAGAAACCTTGCAAAATGCTAAGCTCATATATAGCGATTCTGCTATCGTGCGTGTTATTTTAAATGCTACACAAATGGATAGGTATGTAGCTGAAGAACCGTATCTAGAAATTACGAAAGGATTAAAAGTACAATTTTTTAACCCGTCAGGAGGTAAAGAGTCAGAACTTACAGCGCAGTATGCAAAGATTGATGAGGAAAAGAATCTGATGGAAGCAAAAAACACAGTTAAGGTGAAAAATGTAAATGGAGACATGCTTGAGACAGAACACCTTGTTTGGAACGAAAAAACAGAAATGGTATATACCGAAGAGTTTGTCAAAATCACCACTAAAGATGAAGTGATATATGGGGAAGGTTTGGAGTCAAATCAAGATTTCACCAAATATGCAATTAAAAAAATTAGTGGAACTATAATTTTAACACATGCTGATGAGTAGTGGTGTTATTATATTGATTTGTTTATTGCTTTCCGCTTTTTTTTCGGGAATGGAGATTGCTTTTGTATCTGCCAATAAGCTGAAGGTTGAGCTAGATAAGCAGTCAGGCAGGGTATATTCGCGTTTATTAGAAGGAGTTTTACAGTCGCCCGCAAAATTCATTGCTTCCATGTTGGTAGGTAATAATATTGCTTTAGTTGTGTACGGTGTTATGATGGCAAAATTGTTAGAGCCAACTATTGAGCAGTATACACAATCTAGTTTT
>CAXDKI010000132.1:0-2908 GCA_963990215.1 uncultured Flavobacteriales bacterium
CGTCGGCAGCGTCAGATGTGTATAAGAGACAGATACATGCTAATAAAAAAGCCGAGCAATGCTCGGCTTTTTTATTATTAGGCGAAACCTCCCCCTTTTTCTCTTTTTACATCTGCTACAAACTGTTTGATTTCCTGTTCGTTATCTTTCTTACAGACTAAAAGTGTGTTGTTGCTCTCTGCTACAATGTAGCCGTCTAATCCTTGTAGCACTACTAATTTATCTTTAGGAACATTTACGATGTTGCCAGAAGAATTATAAAGCATAACATTATTACCGATAACACCATTTTTGTTATCATCTATTTCTAGGTGATTGTGTAAGGATCCCCAAGTTCCGAGGTCACTCCAACCAAAATCAGCAGGATATACATATACATTTTCTGATTTTTCCATGATGCCGTAATCGATTGAGATGTTTTTACAGCCTGGGAAAACACGTTCGATAAACTCATCTTCATTAGCAGTGTTGTAATATTCGTTTCCTGCTTCAAAAATATCGTACATATCGCGTAAGTGCTTACGAATAGCTAGGATGACGGTCTCTGCTTTCCAAATAAAAATTCCAGAATTCCATAAAAAGTCTCCACTGTCAATAAATTGTAGTGCCAATTCTTGATTGGGCTTTTCAGTAAAGGTCTTTACTTGTGTAATCTTTGGGTTTGACTTGAGTACAGCATCATTGAATTGAATGTATCCGTACCCAATATCAGGTCTGCTAGCTTTAATCCCTAAGGTTAGGAGGCAGTTTTCTTGAGCGCTAGATACTAAACACTCATTCACCACCCTTACAAACTCATCTTCATTTGTGATGAGGTGATCGGAAGGAGCAACCACCATATTTGCTTCTTTGTTTTCCTGGTATACTTTAAATGCTGCATAAGCTACACAGGGCGCTGTGTTACGCATTGCTGGTTCGCATAAAATGTTTCTCTCTTTTATTTCAGGAAGTTGATTTAAACAAAGGTCTTTGTATTTTTTATTGGTAACTACCAATATATTGTCACTAGGGCACACTTTACTCAGTCTTCTAAAAGTTTGTTGAATAAGTGTTTCTCCTGTTCCAAGAATGTCTAAAAATTGCTTAGGATATGTAGAACGACTCATAGGCCAAAATCGGGAACCGATACCTCCCGCCATGATAATCGAATAGTTATTTTTGTTCATGAAGCTTGAAATTTAAGCGATGCTAATCTACAAAATATAGTTTGGAGCAGATTAAGCAAGTGTAACTTCTGCAAGTGGACTAAACAAATACAAACGATTATTATGCTCTGCTCTACACTGATAACGCTTACGAAGTTTTTTTAGTTTAATAAATCTTTGTCCATTCGGAATGCTAAAAGTGCCTCCGATAGGAATGTCAGCTATAGTCGTTATTTGGTGAGGATTATAAGTGCGCAATGCAGTCGTTAGCGCCACATCTTGACTAGATGATGCTTTTGGATTTTTTAAATGCTTGGCCAAAGGAGTTAAAACATCTTGAGGGAAAAGAGGGAGAAAATTCAACATCAGTTTCTGAAACATTTCTTTCCACTCGCTGCCATGTGGTAATACTTTGTTTTGATGTTTTTCCCAAACCATCATATGCGCAAGTTCATGTGTTAGGGTAATTAAGAAGGCGTAAGGGTTCAGATTGTTGTTGATGCTGATGGTGTGTCCTTTTCCCTTTTGTGGACATCGATAATCGCCTAGTTTAGTATGTCTAGGTTTCGATATTTTTAGTTGGCAATTGTAAGTGTTTAGCCAAGTGTTAATTTGCGCAGTTGCTTCCTTAGGGATGTATGTAGAAAGCTCTTGCATTGATTAAAATCCTAGAGATAAAGCGATGTAACCCACAACTAAAGCAAATACTAATCCGCCTAGAGAAACAATCAATCCATCTTTTCTATTTTCTGCTATTAAAGGGAAGATTCCATCTCCGCTTGTTGCTATTGCAGCTGCAATTAATGCTGCCATAGGGAAATTAGGAATGGTAATAAAAGCTACAGCTACCGCAATCATCCCTCCGCAACCAGGCATTACTCCAATTAAAGCTGCTAATAATACAACAATGTATACAGAGGATGTCATCCACGCGTCAAATGTTTCTGGGCCCACAAGTACATCAATGACATAGTTAGCAACAACTAAGCCAATAAATACATATGTTACTACCATGGCAACATCTATGACGGCATGTAGCATAGTTGATTTGATGTCGTCTTTATCACAATAGCAGTCATGATGTTTGTAAATAAATCTAGTAACAAAGTGAAAGGCTATGCAGATGATTGTAATTGCTATTGAAACCCAATAAGTTAAATCTGCAATAGCATCAATTCCTCCACCCCACAAAGCCATGATGGAACCTGGTGCTAAAAATATTGCCATTGATATGATTGCATAAAACCCAATATTTTCTATAAACGCACTTGCTAAGTTGTTTTGTTTTGTAGTTAGGTCCTCATTTTCTTCTTGCCTTTCATGATTGTTGTCATAATTGGCTCTAATGCCAGAAGTATCGAATAAATAGCCGAAAATAATTCCTGCCAGTAATCCAAATATGGTTATTGTTGCATATGCTTTTAAGTTACCTGCAACATCAGCCTCATTAGAAGCCCCTAATAAAACAAACGATCCTTCACCTAAGGTGCTAATGAAAGTAGCAAATAGCCCTCCAAAGGATATTTTTTTATTTTTATATAATGAAGCTACTATAATTGTTGCTCCACATCCAGGAATTGCACCCAAGAAAGAACCAATAATTGGGTGTGCCCACTTGGGACCAATTTGATTTCCTTTCCTGTCTATCCTTTTTTTGCTTGCAAAACTAATGAGGGAGAAACCAATGATAGATAGAGATACATAACCTCCTATTGCACCAGCTGCTTCAAGATTGTTTAAAATAAATGACCACAGACTAAATT
>CAXDKI010000133.1:0-2908 GCA_963990215.1 uncultured Flavobacteriales bacterium
CACAAGGAGTATCGTCGGCAGCGTCAGATGTGTATAAGAGACAGACTCTAAACCATATACCGTAAAAAATGTATCTTCCATAGAAGCCAACATTGGAATAACTCTACTTACAAAAGCTCGATTATTAGACGCAACCAATACAATGTTTTCTGATTCATCCAACTTTTGCTTCATCATTTCTTTATCTGGAAGACCTTCCGAAACAGTATACGACTTGTATTTAAGATCGGTATTTAATGAAAGTGATGATTTAAACTTCCTAACCAAACTCATCTCTTGATCGCTTCCAATAATTAGTAGATTTTCTGAATTATGCTTCTTTGCAATTAAACCAACAATTGTATCAATTTGCACATTAGAAAAGGGAACAAACTGATAGGTGTTTTCATGATTTTTAATAACATTTTTATACGAAAGAGGCGATACCAATCTTCTATTGGTATCTAAGCCATACCTATTTGCTAGTTTCTTAAATTGATTTGCATGTAACGGCCCAACAATCAAACTCCTATCGTCTAAGGTTGTAGAATCCAAAATAGTCATGTACACCGAATCATTTGAAACATCTAAAACCTTCAGATCCAAGCTACAACCCAAAGATTTCAACATATCTAAAGCCAATAAAACCCCTGAATAATATTGAATTGCTGTTCTCGATTTATGATAAATAGCGGTCGGTTTTCTACTATCATTATGCGCTTCAAGCGTATCATTCATATCCAAATAAAAAGGCAATAACAAAGCTACTTTTAAAATAGAAGAATCTGAAAAAACAACAGCTGGCTTTACATTTGTTGTGTTTGTTTTCTTCTTAAGAAAATTAAAAATTTTAGAATCATCTTTCTCTTGATCCACTCTTGGTTTTTGCAAGGGAACTAATATTTTCATGCCAATTTTTAACCCTTGAATAATTGAAGGGTTTTGAACTACTATTTGGTTCAATTCAGCACTATATTCTCTAGTAATACTGTATATTGTTTCTTGTGGCTGAACAAGATGTACTACAAATGGACGACCATTAATAGTAGTATCTTTTGCTATTTGAGCATGAGCGCTTAATGCACTCGAAAAAATCAAAAAACAAAACAAATACCTCATAAGTATAAAACCTTTAATTCGGGAATATATTACTCCCACTCTATAGTAGCTGGCGGTTTTGAACTGATATCGTAAACCACTCGATTAATTCCTTTTACTTTATTGATAATATCGTTAGACACCTTTGCTAAGAATTCATACGGAAGATGCACCCAATCTGCTGTCATACCATCGGTAGAGGCTACCGCTCTTAAGGCAACAGCATTTTCATAGGTTCTTTCATCTCCCATCACTCCTACCGATTGAACAGGCAAGAAGATAGCTCCCGCTTGCCAAACTTCATCATATAAACCTGCTTCTTTTAGTGATGAAACAAAGATATGATCAACCTGTTGTAGAATACGAACTTTTTCTTGCGTTATATCACCTAAAATACGAATTGCTAATCCTGGACCTGGGAAAGGATGTCTTGCTAACAACTCTTCGGAAATTCCCATAGAACGACCAATTCTTCGAACTTCATCTTTAAATAATGTGTTAAGAGGCTCTACAATTTTAAGTTTCATGAAGTCGGGTAATCCACCCACATTATGGTGCGATTTAATGGTAGCTGAAGGTCCTCCTGTTGCTGACACAGATTCAATTACATCAGGATAAATGGTTCCTTGAGCCAACCAAACCACATCTTCTATCAGATGAGCCTCATCATCAAATACATCTATAAATTTATTTCCAATCGCCTTACGCTTCGCTTCAGGATCACTCAATCCTACCAAAACTTCATAAAAATGATCTTTAGCATCAACTCCTTTTACATTTAGACCCATGCCTTTGTATTGATCTAAAACATTTTCAAACTCATCTTTTCGCAATAAGCCATTATCTACAAAAATGCAGTAAAGATTATCACCAATCGCTTTGTTTAAAAGAACACCTGCAACTGTAGAATCCACACCTCCTGACAGTCCTAAAAGCACCTTATCATCTCCAATCTTTTCTTTCAGATTACGAACTGTTTCTTCTACAAAAGAAGCTGGGGTCCAATCTTGAGCACATCCACAAATATCAACCAGAAAATTAGATAAAAGCGTTTTACCATCTGTTGAATGGTACACCTCTGGGTGAAATTGTATAGCATATGTCTCTTCTCCTTCTATTTGATATCCAGCAACTTCCACGTCTTTAGTTGAAGTGATTATTTTATAACCCTCAGGAAGTTTTGCGATGGTATCTCCGTGGCTCATCCAAACTTGAGAACTATTTGGGACACCCTTTATTAAAGGATTTGTATCATCTACAAACGAAAGATTTGCACGGCCATACTCACGAATTTTCGAAGGCAACACCTCGCCTCCAAATTTGTGTGCTAAATGCTGTGCACCATAACATATGCCTAATAATGGAAGAACTCCTTTGATGCCTTCTAAGTTAGGAATTGGCGCATTTTCCTCTCTAACCGAATGCGGACTTCCAGACAAAATCACTCCTTTCAAATCATTAGAAATTTCTGGAATTTTATTGTAAGGATGAATCTCACAGTAAATATTCAACTCTCTAACTCTTCTCGCAATCAGCTGTGTGTACTGCGAACCAAAATCTAAAATCAGGATTTTTTCGTGTTGCATTTGTAGGTTTATTGTGGGTTCAAAATTACGAATTTAGCATCCAGTGGGCTTAATTCTTTTTGAAGTATTTCTATAAAGTTATCCCCATGTTTTAAATAAAAGGGAATAAAGTTATCATAACGCTCTTGCAAACTATTATTAGGAAAGAGTTTTGCTTTTAGCTGTGTTATTTGATTCAAAGCTTCCTCATACTTTTTCTTTTCTGATTTTAACAACTTCTTTTCTAGTTTTTCAAACGAATTCAG
>CAXDKI010000134.1:0-2904 GCA_963990215.1 uncultured Flavobacteriales bacterium
AGATAGAAAAATTGCCAATTATTGCTACATTTTTTCGCTTTCGTTTGTGAGGCTAAAACAAATACTTACTTTTGCAGCCTGCTTTTTTGAAAATGCCCGAGTGGCGGAATTGGTAGACGCGCTGGATTCAAAATCCAGTGATAGCAATATCGTGCCGGTTCGACCCCGGCCTCGGGTACAAAAGCGCTCTCTTTAAAGGGCGCTTTTTTTGTATCTTGCCCTTTCATTTTTTTCACCAATATGACTGAAAAACAAAAACGATACGATAGCGCTTATTTACGCATGGCTTTAGAGTGGGCGAAGCTATCGCATTGCCAACGCAAAAAAGTAGGGGCACTTATTGTCAAAGACAGAATGATTATTTCAGATGGCTATAACGGTTGCCCTTCTGGCTTCGAAAACGAATGCGAAGATGCAGAAGGCAATACCAAATGGTATGTGCTACATGCCGAAGCCAATGCCATTTCTAAAACAGCTAGCTCTACTCACAATTGCAAGGGAGCTACGCTTTATCTAACCATGTCTCCTTGTAAAGATTGTAGCAAATTGATACATCAAGCAGGAATTATTCGTGTGGTTTACCTAAACACTTATAAAGACACTTCCGGGATCGATTTTTTAAGAAAAGCCGGAGTAGAAGTTATTCATTTTACCGAGCTAGACAATGCGTAAAGAAAACCACTTCAGTCCCATCATTTTTGCCCTTATTTTGATTACTGGTGTTTGGCTAGGTTATTCCCTTAACTTCTCTAGCAACAACAATGCTCCTGAAAGTAATAAATTTAATTTAATACTCCACCAACTAGAAGCGCTGTATGTAGACTCTTTAGAAAAAGATGCTTTGGTAGAAAAAGCAGTGGAAAATCTATTGACCGAGTTAGACCCTCACTCCTCTTACATTCCTGCTAAAGATTTGGAAGCGATAAATGAACCTATGGAAGGCAGTTTTGATGGAATTGGAGTAAAATTTAACCTTAAAGATGATACCATTTTGGTGGTAGCTCCTATTTCTGGAGGGCCCTCCGAAAGAGTGGGTATTCGTGCTGGAGACAAAATTGTGCGTGTAGATGGAGAAGTGATTGCTGGTACCGATTTGACCAACCAAAAAGTCTTCGATTTACTACGTGGGGAAAGAGGAAGCAAAGTAGTATTGGGGGTCTTTCGAGGAGGAGAAAAAGAGCTTGTCGAATTTGACATTACTAGAGGAAAAATTCCTATCCATTCCATTGATTTGGCTTATATGGTAGATCATGAATTGGGCTATATTAAGGTTAATCGTTTTTCGGCAACCACTTACGAAGAATTTAAAAAAGCAAGCGATGAATTACTGAATAAAGGTATGCAAAAACTATTGCTAGATCTTCGTAATAATCCGGGAGGTTATTTAGGTGCAGCCATCAATATGTCTAATGAATTTTTAGATGGCGACAAACTGATTGTTTATACCGAAGGGCGAAGTAGAGAAAAAGAGGAGTATTTTTCCAATGCTGCTGGGCGCTTGCTTGATACTAAAGTAACAATCTTGATAGATGAAGGATCAGCCTCCGCTTCCGAAATTGTTGCCGGTGCCTTACAAGATAACGACAGAGGGATTGTTGCTGGCAGGCGTTCTTTTGGAAAAGGCTTGGTGCAAGAACAGTTTGAACACAATGATGGTTCTGCTTTCCGTATTACCACACAACGCTACTACACCCCAACAGGAAGATGTATTCAAAAACCGTATGAAAACGGAAACAAGGATTCCTACGATAACGATTGGATGACACGCTTAGAAAGTGGTGAGCTCACCTCAAAAGACAGCATCTATTTTACCGATAGCTTGATGTTTGTGACCCCACAAGGGAAAATCGTTTATGGAGGAGGGGGTATCATGCCAGATGTATTTATCCCATTAGATACCAACAGCTATCATCCCAGTATTGCCAAAGCCAGCCGTAAGGATTTGGTGCGCAGTTTTGCTTTTGATTATACCAATCAGCACCGCGCAGAGCTGGAGGCAGTAAGCTTGGAAGCCTTTATACAGTTCTTTGAAATTGATACCAAAACTTGGAATGCTTTAGCTAAGCAATGTGCAGAGGCAGGTGTAGAATTGCATATGATTGAGTGGACTATGGAGGACAGAAAAATGATCAACACACAGCTGAAAGCATTTATAGCACGCAATATCTGGAATGATGCCGGCTTCTATCCCGTTATCCACCAAATAGATGAAACCTTTCAAGAAGCGATTAGATTGTAAATCCTTATCTTTGCTCGAAAGATATTACCAATTATAAAAAACGAATAATTATGGCTTTTGAATTACCAAATTTACCATACGCATACGATGCACTAGAGCCGCACATTGATGCGCGCACCATGGAAATCCACCACGGAAAACATCATGCTGGATACACTAATAAATTAAACGCTGCCATTGCCGGAACAGATGTTGAAGGTAAAAGTATTGAGGAGATTTTAGCTGCTCCAAACTTATCGGCAGGTGTTAGAAATAATGGTGGAGGTTTTTACAACCACTGTTTATTTTGGACTGTAATGAGCCCGAATGGTGGAGGAGAGCCTACAGGTGATTTAGCAGGAGCTATCAATGCTGCTTTCGGTTCTTTCGATGCCTTTAAAGATGCTTTCTCTAATGCAGCAGCTACACAGTTCGGTTCGGGCTGGGCTTGGTTGTGCGCAAAAGACGGAACAGTAAGTGTTTGCTCTACGCCAAATCAAGATAATCCTTTAATGGAGAGTGGTTGCGGAAGCACCCCTATTTTAGGAATTGATGTATGGGAACATGCTTACTATCTAGAACTAGAAACAAGAACCCTCCCTACAATGCTAGATTACACTACGCATATTAAAAAGGACAGTACTTGATTACTTCTTCATTGATTTTATCTAGCTTTAGCACCCACT
>CAXDKI010000135.1:0-2854 GCA_963990215.1 uncultured Flavobacteriales bacterium
CACAAGGAGTATCGTCGGCAGCGTCAGATGTGTATAAGAGACAGGCACTTTACCAATCCCTTAATGATTTTAAAAAAGAAAGTAAGACTTTGTCAAAGTTGTCAGCTGCTCAAGAAATGTTGGCTGAAAAAGAGCGTAAAGAGCAATTATCCTCTGCTAAACAAAAAGAGAAGAAGGGCAGTCAAAAGCCTGTAAAAAAAGAGGTGCATCCAGAAGGAATTGCTCCAACTTCAGAAAGTTTAGTAGCTAAAGGAGATGCAAAGTCAGTAATGAAGCATGAAAGTATTGCTGCTTTTGACGAACGAACACGCAAAAAAATCAGAGATGGTCAAACAGCTTTTGAAGAAGGTGTAGCTTTGTTTAATAACGCGGAATATGATTTAGCTTTAAAATCATTTAAATCATCATTAAAAAAGTACACTCAAGCAAAAGTAAAACAAGCTACTTTGAATTATATTACTATTCAATTAGCGATGTCTTATTTTAGAAGTCCTAATGAACGTAACAAGAAAAAAGTAATCCCATTATTAGAAGGTCTGTCTAAGGATATTTACAAAGAAAGAGATTGGGTGTACGATATGGCTGTTATGTATCATGGCTTAGGTAAAATAGAAAAATCTTTAGAGCTTTTGCATATGTGTTCAGATTTAGATCAGTATTACTTGATAGCATACCAAAATCAAGTATCGTTGTATAACGAGCAAAAGGATTTGAAATCGGCTAAGAAGTCATTTAAAAATCACGAAAAATATAAAGATGAACTAACACAAATTTATAAGCGATTTGTTCATACAGGAGAAATGCAAGAAGGAGTTGATTTATCCTTTTTAGATGGTGCAATATTTAGAATCGCTTTGGGTGATTTTAATGAGTATCAATTACCAGTTGATATTTACTTACATGAAGAGTTAGTAATTGTTCCTTTGGGAGAAGATTATTTCTCTTTCACATGTGGTAATTACGAGAATTTTATGAAGGCAGAGGCTTACTTGAAGAATCTTACAGTAAGATATCCTGAGGCTCACATTATAGCGTTTAAGGATGGGGTGAGAACAGACTTCTCTAACTCTAAAGAATAGAAATTTATACATAAAGAAAAAGCCCTGTCATTTTCAGGGCTTTTTCTTTATCTGAAACTTAATGTGGTTATTTGCAGTCGTATCGCTCTGTCCAAGTGTATGTGTATAATGTAGTAGTAGAGTCTCCTATTGTAACAGTACTTGTTACACTTTTACCATCGTACTCGGTTAATTCGGATCCGCAGAATTCGCCATAGGCTACTGGTAAAAACTGACTTTGTAAATCAGTAGTTCCTGAAGTAGGAGCTGCGAAAATTCCTGTTTGAGAATAAGTTGTAGATGTAGCGGTGTTTGGGTTGAAAGTTTCTACTAAAACAGTTGCATCCGTGCTAGCTGTACAATCTTTACAATCTTGACAAGCGCTAAAGCCTAATAACGCGATAATTGGTATAAATATCTTTTTCATAATTCTGATTTCTTAAAATTAAAAAGCGTAACCTACACGAAGCTTAATTCTGTAAGTTTCTAGTTTGGAAAAATCGGTTAATCCTGGTAAATCTCTATAAAATCCAGTCATATAACCTAGTGTACTATCATCGCCTTTTCCGTTAATAACAACAGCTGTTCCATTTTCATCAACGATTCCAAAATACCCGTTAGCAATATCATTGTCTGCACCGTCACCTTCAAAGTCGTAAACGTCGCCATACTTATTGAAGAAGTAGAACTCAGGATCTAATGTTAAGTTGTTCACATTGTCTTCTTGTTGGTTCATGTTCCAAGTGTCATTCCCATTGAATACACGCTCGCTTCTTGTTACTAACTTGTACTGTGGGCCAATCTGCAAGTCAATTGAAAATTTATCTGAAATTAACCATTGACGACCAATGGCTAATCCACCTGCTAGTATAGTTTCATTTTGTTTGAAAGAAACATCGTGCCAACGCATGTCATACATAGAAATTGCGCTATTTCCGATATTAGGATTCGTCCATGTGCTTGGTGTTCCAGTAGCTTCATCCCCTTCCCACGGACCTGCGTAGCCATTAAAAACATCAACATCTCCATACATTAGTCTGTTCATTGCCCAATTAACTTCTTGAGAAGTGTTGTCATCAAAATCCAAGGTAGTAGTTTGGAATCTAAAGAATGGAGCAATGTACCAGCCTCTTGGAGCATCTCCGATAGATTGCTTGTATGTTTTGATATAGCTTCGGTATTCTGCTTCAAATCCAATTCCTGAAACTGTAGAAATAGAATTTCTAGAGATGGAATGAGAGGCAGCATCGTCAATGACTTGTAAACCTCCCACATCGTTTAGTGGTTGGTGATTAGAGTTGGTGTCTAGTGCAGCAACCAATCCGTTTCCGAATGTTTGCGTGTGTTTTTTGTAGATATAGCCAAAAGAAACTTGAAAAGATCCTTTAGTCATAATATTTGGCCAAGCTTTTTGAGAACGCATTTTGCCTGATGATTTGATGGTGTTCATCCCTTCATTAAACGTGCGTTCGTAAGAAATTTCGTAATTACCAAAAGCGGCATCTCCGCCACTAATTTTAATTACGCTTTCCTGTGCTTGGGCAAATCCCCATAAACATACTGTTGCAAATAATAAGGCAACTTTTTTCATTTTATCTAGGTGTTTAGTTTATTTTCTCGATTGTCAAATATATGAAAATGCAATTACATTCTGATTTCTGCTCCAGCTTTCTCCTGAAAGGCTTTCATCAGCTTGTCCATTACTTTGTCAATGTGCTTGTCTGTGAGTGTTTTATTCTCGTCTTGCAGTACCTGTCTCTTATACACATCTGACGCTGCCGACGATACTCCTTGTG